>NZ_MXAX01000150.1:1033-1143 GCF_019249195.1 Rickettsia sp. TH2014
AGAGCTAATTTTTGTATTGGTGTTATACCGCCAATAGCCATATTAAGTCTTTCGTTATTATAAGACCAAAGCCATTGAGTTGCAAGATCCTGTGCTTCTTGTATATTAAC
>NZ_MXAX01000151.1:0-1166 GCF_019249195.1 Rickettsia sp. TH2014
TTTTTTGATTTAGATTCATCTCTAATCCTCCATTNNNTATTATCTTAATTTTACTAAATGTAAGATTAAATCTCAACTATTACAAATAAATAGATAGGCTATACTCGCTGAATTTGAAAAACCCTCGATGTCATTCCTGCAACAACGTCAATGCCACGCTGGAATGACATTTAATATTTGCGCAAACTCTTCTTGGTTAGAATATTCTAATGTGGTTTTATCTTGTATCTGATTTTTAAACCAAGTAACTTGTCTTTTAGCATAATGGCGGGTTCGTATTTGAGCTGCATTTAAAGCCTCATCTAAAGTAAGATTACCGTCTAAATAAGCCAAAATTTCTTTTATCCCTACAGCTTTTAAATTCGCATAATCTTTAGGAGTAAATTGCTTTTTTATTAAAGCTATTTCATCAATTGCTCCTTCTTTAAATATCTTATCTAAACGCTCATCGCATGTCTTATACACAAATTTTCGCTCAGGATTTAAGAAGATAATTTTGAAATTAAAATCAGATAAGATCTGTTCTTTTGGTAAAGTTTGAAAGGAAAAAATAGATTTACCGGTTTGCATAAATACTTCATAAGCTCTAATTAAACGCTGAGTATCATGTTGGTTTATTTTAGAAGCAGCAAGCGAGTCAAGTTCCTCTAATTTATTCCATAGTTCTATATTGCCTATTTCAGCATGTAAGTTTCTTGCTTGTTTTCGTAAATCTTCTGATATATCGGGGATATTATTATAGCCAAAAACTAAGGAATTGATATATAATCCCGTTCCTCCTATTAATATAGGTAGCTTACCTCGAGCGGTTATTTCTTTTATTTTTTCTGTTACAAGTTTTAGATATTTTATTACTGAGAAATCTTCCGTAATTGATAGAAAATTATATAAATGGTAAGTAACTTCAGCTATATAGCTTTTCGGAGGGGAGGCGGTAATAATAGGGATTTCTTTATAAACCTGCATTGAGTCGATATTAATAATTTCGCCATTATAAGCTTTAGCCAGTTCATGCCCTAAATAAGACTTTCCGCTAGCAGTCGGCCCGCATAATATAATTATTTCTTTCTTTGTCACTGATATATAGTTAGCCTATAATTATTGGGATGTTGCATGGCTCGGTTTTCCGCTATTAGCGAGAAAGCATTACCCACAAAACCGTCATT
>NZ_MXAX01000151.1:1193-1259 GCF_019249195.1 Rickettsia sp. TH2014
AAAAAAAGTAGCTGCGAACTAAGAAAAGTAGTAAATTGACAAAAAACTTAACCACAAGTGTGTATG
>NZ_MXAX01000152.1:0-5399 GCF_019249195.1 Rickettsia sp. TH2014
TTTTTTGATTTAGATTCATCTCTAATCCTCCATTNNNTATTATCTTAATTTTACTAAATGTAAGATTAAATCTCAACTATTACAAATTAAAAGCTCGATTTATCTCGCTTTATGCTGGATTCCCGCATCCGTGGGAATGACATAAATCGATCCACGCAACAAGACTGCTAAAAGCAGAAATGACATAGAAATTACCGTTGGTTTCCCTTGGAATGCTTTCCTTTATTAACCTTAGGAGTATTGGAAGGTACCAATGGACTATTACCTCTTCTAGCAGGACTTTGCTTCTTCATTCTATTAATAATTCGTTGTTGTTTAAGATTATTTATTTTTTGTCTTCCGGCTATCCTTATAGATTTAGTAATTTTGGCAGTTTCTACAAATATTTCCTGAGGAGTTTGTATCTGATCAATTTGCTCATAATGTTTTTTAAGAAACTCTTCTTTTATTTTTGACTTTACTCCTTTCAAATCAATATATGTTTTATATAACTTCTTTAATTTTATTTTAGATTCTTTTATTTGTTGTTTGGAA
Organism: Rickettsia sp. TH2014; assembly: GCF_019249195.1. Lineage (NCBI taxonomy): Bacteria > Pseudomonadati > Pseudomonadota > Alphaproteobacteria > Rickettsiales > Rickettsiaceae > Rickettsia > Rickettsia sp. TH2014. The sequence goes on from NZ_MXAX01000152.1 coordinate 535, forward strand.
GATTTTTGAGGATGTGATTTAATCGAATTAACAAGACTACTGCCTATTGCTTTTATAATATTAACTGCAGGCGAAGCTATTTTCTTTATTCCTTCATAAATTTTACCGAGTCCTCTAGCAATAACATCTAATATTTTAAGCTCATATTCTTTAGATATAGGAGGGGTATCCCTAATAATATCTCTAGCTTCAGTTAGATTGTTAGCTAAATTAAATAATGCTTTTTTCTCCTCTAAATCAGTAGATCGATTAGCATATGAACTAGCTATATCTGCCTGAGCATCTATAGTATCGGTAATTATTGATTTAGTATCATTAAAAGAAAGGTCTATATGTGTCTTTTTTTGCGTTATAGGACTATCTTCTCTTAATTTATCTAGCCTATCACGTATTTCTTGGTCTTTTTGAGCATTTAGAGCTTTACTTTTTTGTTCTAATTTAACCTCGGATTGTATCTTCTCAACTAGCTTATCTACCTCATCATCGGATTCATAACCAGAGTCATAACCGGATTTTTTTGTGGGGGTATAAGGTCTATCTTGGAGCTTTGCAAATCTTTCTTCTAATTCTTCAAGTGTTGGAGGAGTGCCCTTAAGTTTTGCTAGTCTTTCTTCTAATGCTTTTATTATTTGGTCGTCTTGCTTTTTCTTAGACATATATACCTCTGTAATAATTCTCAATTATTAATAACATAAATTACTAACTAAAATAAAGTATTTTTTGACACGAACTAAGGTATAATTGCATAAAACCAAGTTATGTAAGTAATATAAATATTAAGAATAATCGCCGGCAGTATTATTGTCTAGACTCATGCCTGCTATTTTAATGCTGCTATCTTCAAAATGTAGATATTGGGTGACCTCACTTATTATTCCTGCTTTAGCTATTGCTGCAAAAACAGTACCGGTAAGGTCTTTAACTGTACAAGCTATTTCAAAAAAATGATCTTTTATGTGATTATCTACTTTTACAAAATCATCAGAATTAAAATTCTTTCGCGCTAATAGTATTTCTAATACTTCCTGTTTATGTTTCGATAAACTGCTATATTCTCTAAGAGCGGCATATTCTGTATTCTCTATAGTACTCTCTTTGCTAAACTTCTTTTCAATAAATTTAGCAAGTTTATTTAAATGATATCTCGATACTCTAGCATCCCAAATTTCTTGAACTTCCGGAGTTGAAGCGTTATAAGCATTAATACAATCGTCACCTTGTAAATTCTCAAGTTCTTTTATAGACAACAGCAAATTTTTAATAGACCCTTTAGTAGGATGGTGTCGTATTAACGAATCATCACATAATATATCTATATTATCAGGTATTTGCACGCCAAACCTAACAAACAACTTAGTCATTTCCAAGTGTTCAAATTCTACACCATTTTCATCTTTATAAATTACAAAAAGTTTTTTCACAGTAGAATAGCTTATATTATGCCTCAAATATTCAGCATTAATATTTGCACCTTTTTTTCAGTAAAAGCTTGGCAGCTTCAATATTATTACCTTCAAATGCCGAATGAAAAGCCGTATGAGTTCCTTCAGAAGCTTCTGTATTTACGGTAAAAATATTATTATCAAGTGAATAATTTATAATATTTAAAGAATCTTCTTCTGCAGCAATATTAAGTAAATTTGCTTTTTCGCCACCTTCGTCTATTATAAAATGTAAATCCCCTCCATTTTTAACAAATTCTTCTAATATAGGGACTAGATCATTTCTAGCAGCTAAACTTACTATTTCTTCTGCTGTACAATTTCCCCACGCTTCTTGAGCTGTTAATATTTCTTTTTCTGACCAACTATTTATTTTTTTACCTAATTCAAAAAATAGTGCTTTTAATTCTTCTGACATATTTTAACCTAATTTAATTTTAACCATGTTATATGGTAAATTATAGTAAAAAATAACTTGAATTTTTAATGAGTTATAAATACTTTTTTAAAAAGCTCTCAAGGTCATCCCAGCAAAAGCAGGGATTCAGTAATAAAAAGGTATAAATATATTGAATTTTCAATGTTAAAAGCTCAATTTATTTCGCTTTTTTCTGGATTCCCGCTTTCGCGGAAATGACATATCAAACAGCTTAGAATCTAGAAAAACATAACATTTTCAGAATATAACTTTATACATTCTTCTTTTTTAACCACTCCCTAACTTCATCAGTAGTGTAAGTTTTAAAATCAGGAGCATTAATTCTTTGTAAGGCAATTTTAGCGTCTTCCGAAACTTCTTGTATTTCCTTTAGATAATATTCAATTGCTTTACGTGCTATATACCCTTTTGACCTGTCTAAGCTTTTTGCAGAGCATGTTAAACTATCATTTAGTTCATCCGGAATAGTTAAGTTAGGTCTTGCCATCTTTTGACCTATATTTAAATTAATAACACACCATGACACATAATAACACGTTATGACACAAACTACAAACTGATATTTAATAAATTATAAATATATGAAGAGTTGGTATACGAAGCCAATTTTTTAAATTCAGCGAGTATACTTATCCATCACGTCAGACATGATTTTACGAGCTATTGGGGCGGCGGCTTTACTACCTCCTCCTCCATGGTCAACAAAAACAGTAACGGAATAACGGGGATCGTGATAAGGAGCAAATCCTAAGAATAAAGCATGATTACGCCTCTCCCAGGCAATAGAGTCACGGCTTAAATCGTCTTTAGCATTTAGTTTGCCTCGCACCTGCGAAGTACCTGTTTTACCGGCAAGTTGCCTATTTTCGCCTAGAATTCTATTATAATACGCCGTACCTCCCGCAACATTCACGGTATTATACAAGCTTTCTTGTATTATTTTGATATTTTCAGGCTTAATATTAACATTATAAAATTCCGGATCGTTTTTTAATATTCTAGGTGTATATAATTTACCGTTACTTGCAATAGCCGTAATAAATCTTGCAAGCTGCATCGGCGTTACTCCTAAAAATCCTTGCCCGATTGCTAAATTAAAACTATCCCCTATTGACCAAGGGAGCTTTAATTTTTTCTTTTTCCACTCTTTTGACGGTACAAACCCGCTACTTTCAGGAGCTAAATCAATACCGGTCTTTGAGCCGAGACCAAATTCTCTTGCAACTTCAAGAATTTTATCCGGACCTACTATTCTGGCTAACTCATACATATAAATATTGCAGGAATGCTTTAAAGCAGACATCATATCTACCGTCCCGTGTCCGCTATGATTCCAGCATCTAAAGCTATTAGTACCAAGAACAGAACTACCGTCACAAAAAACGGTTTTATTAGGATTAATACCTACTTCAAGAGCCGCAAGTACGGTCATTATTTTAAAAACCGAACCGGGAGGATAAGAATTTTGTATTACCTTATTAATTAAAGGTTTATAAGGATCACTCGTTAAACTCTGCCAATAATTTTCCGATAATTTACTGAAATTATTTGATTCAAAACCCGGTGTGGAAGCACAAATTAGTATGTTTCCGGTTCTAGTATCCATAACTATTGCCGAAGAACCTTTAGGATTTAAATATTGCTGGATATTTTGCTGAAGAGAAGCATCGATATTTAAATACATATCTTCACCCGATTTAGTGGGGGTTCCTGCTATTTCTCGTACCTGCTTACCATAAGCATTTACTTCAACTTTTTTATAACCGAATTCTCCTCGTAATTTATTATCGTAATATTTTTCGATACCGGATTTACCAATATTAAAATCGCTTAAGCTATGTATATTTAACTCTTTCTTCTCTTGTTCATTTATTTGACCTAGATAACCTATTAAGTGAGAAGTAACACTTGAAAAAGGATAAAACCTTAAATATCCTATATCGATAAATATTGAAGCCAGTTTATGCTTTTGTTCTTCAATCATTGATACTTGCTGCCAATCAAGCTGATCAAATATTATTAAAGGAGTGTGGCGACTAGATTTTTTAATTTTTTGCTTAATATAATTATATTTTTCCGGAGATAAATTTAAAATATTACTAATTATTTCTAATTCATCCCGATAATTATTATTAATGCTCCTATCTATTACTAGCTGATAACATGGTTTATTAGTAGCTAAAATATTGCCGTCTAAATCGTAAATTCTTCCTCTAGTCGGCGAAAGTACAACGAAATTAATACGATTCTTATCCGATAAAGTCTTATATTCTTCACTTTTAATAAGCTGTAAATAAAACATTCTTATTCCAAGCAGTGATAAAAATCCGAGTTTACCGAGTCCAATTATAAAGGCCCTTCGTGAAATTAACTCACCATGTAGTATTTTTTTATTTAACATACTTTTTAAAGTAATTCATAGGAGAGTCAATTATAAGACGAACTATATTATAAGAAAATATAGTTGTTAAAAATTGAAAGAAAATTATTAAATATCCGTCTACTTCTAGCTTCTTGATTGTTATTAGTAAATATTTAAAATTCAATATAAATAAGAAATAAACACAAAAAACAACAAAATTTATCAAATAGTTTTTAGCTATAAAAAATTTTGAAGAGAGTTTATATATTATATATGCCGACAAAAAAACTAACGAATTTGTACCGATGGGCATACCGCTTATTTGATCTATCAATAAACCGAGAAAAAATATTCCAAAAACATTTAAGGAATATAACGACATAAAGTAATAAATAAATATAATTTCTATCGCCGGGAAAATGCTACTTTGAATGCCTATTTTATAGCTCACTAACGGAAATAATATTATAAAAAAACATAGCAAAGCAAACAGCAATTTTAATATTATCCGTAAGCTATTTTTATATATGTCCTGTTTTATCTTTAACATGAATTATCTTATTTTCTGTCATTCCCGTGAAGCATTGTTGCATAGATCTGCTTTTCGTCACTGCGAGAAGAA
>NZ_MXAX01000152.1:5450-5542 GCF_019249195.1 Rickettsia sp. TH2014
TTTTTTAATCTTTTTCTGGATTGCCACGTCGCTTCGCTCCTCGCAATGACGACTGGGAGTCCACGCAAGCAAGCCTTTCTCGCAAGGCGTTG
>NZ_MXAX01000153.1:0-11656 GCF_019249195.1 Rickettsia sp. TH2014
TTTTTTGATTTAGATTCATCTCTAATCCTCCATTNNNTATTATCTTAATTTTACTAAATGTAAGATTAAATCTCAACTATTACAACTCATAGGCTATCTGCTCTAAAAATCTCATTATGTTTTTAAAGTGATTATTAGCTTCTGTTTTATTCTTATATTTATGCTGGGTTTTTGCTAGATGCCTATTATTAAGCCAATTTATTATTTCACTATATAAACGACTTATATTAAAATCTTCATTACTATTTTTTGAAATTTATCCCTTATATCTTTATCGTTCCAAACCAAACATATTAATGCAGTATTGATAGGAACTACGCATATTTCTTTTATTTAGCTGTGAGTATCCAAAAAGCTTGTTAATTGTGTTCCCAGCTCTTTATCATACTCAAAATTTTTATTTACATATTGCCTTATTCCCTCTGTATCCCAGCCTGTATTTTCTACTTTCCGCTCAAACCTGTTACTCATTTCTTCTATAACCGCATTAGGTCTAGAAGTCATTATTACGTTGTTATATTCTAATATTTTATCTATTAACTTTTTAAATTCATCTCGAATATTTAAATGTGCTACTTCGTCATATCCGTCAAGTAATAACAACATCTTATCTTTATTTTGGATATCCATTATTTCCTTAACGCTTAAGGTACTTTCGCTACCGCCTAAACAATAATGGATAAAACAATTAAGCTTACTTTGAGATAAATTATTAATATCAAAATGCCCACTATAACCGTCTTTCCAACTTTCATTTAATAGCTCTTTTAACTTAACTCTAAAAACATAATCAAACTTATCGTTCCATAAATTTCCTTTTCCCCATTTATAAGATAGATAATGCATTAACGTAGTTTTACCTATTCCTGCACTACCAAGTAACAATACTTTACTTATACCTGCTTGGATTCTATTTATTGATTCAGCTATATTTTTTATCTCTGATTCACTTTTATTAGTTAGATTCCTGCGAAGTATCGCAAACTTATTTTCCTCATTTGTTTCTCCCTCTAGTGACTTAACTATATTATCAATCTCATCATCCTTATTATGTAGCTCTTTCTTATTAAGCAACTCCTTTATTTTCTTTTTCGTATCCACAGCTTTAAAGATATTCTCTATTTCTACCGATTTCTTTTCTCCGACCACTTTATCACGTAATGCTGCTTTGCCTGCTTCATCATCTTCACTCAGTAATATCTGTAATTTTACTTAATATTCCTCTAAAGACTGAGCTTTGATTTTCTCATCTTCTATTAGCTTTGGTAAAGTATTGTGAGAACTATATAAGGTTCTTAACTTGTCAGTTAATGATTTTGAAGTAGAAGGCTTCATATTTTTACTTAATGGTAGAAAATATATTTTATTAGAAAACCTAATTAGATTAAAACAATTATAGGTGTGAGTTTAAGAATTTAAATTTGTTTAAGCAATTTAAAATTGATTAACCAAAATAATCTATTTTTTTATTTATTGCAACTAATAATGATCGAGTTGCAATAATTATTATGGGATTAGAGCTAAGTAAAATTTTACAAAGAAAATAATTTTAATTAGAGGTAGTATTAGAGTTCAATATTATATATAAGTTTGTTGATAAAAAATGATTTATTTACTAATATCTATATTTCCATAAATAATATTAGTTTTATATGCTACTGCTACTTCCTGAAATAACTTTGACTTTAATAGCACTTTTAGGGCAGTTTTTTGCCGTAATTATACCAAATAAAAATAGAATTATTTCTAATATCGTTATTTTATTATGTATATTATCAATTTTTCTTACCTTTAAGTACTCAAGCTATGAAGGGGCATGGTACTCATTTGCTACCGGAATAAATATCGGTATTAGTAAAAGTATAGTACTGCTATTCACTATTATATCCATGATTATATACTGTGATTACTCTATTCTTGTTGCTGAGGAATTAAAGTTTGAATTTATCACTTTAATATTATTATCGGCCGTAGGTATTTTTGTTGCAATTTCGTCACGGAATTTTCTATTATTATTCTGCGGTATGGAGCTTACTGCTTTAACTTCATATGCACTTGCAGGATTCAAATTAAATGATATTAAATCATCGGAGGGTGCTTTAAAATATTTTATCTTAGGTAGTCTGGTTAGTTGTTTATCATTATTCGGGATTTCTTTTATATATGGATTCGGTGGAAGCCTACAATTTGAGGATATCTTATATAAACTAAATAATAATTCTGGGATGAATTTTGGTTTAATAATCGGTATTGTATTATTTTTAAGTAGTATTTTCTTCAAACTTTCAAGTACTCCTCTTCATTTTTGGGTTCCTGACGTATATGAAGGATCACCGATTAGTGCGGTTACTTATTTCACCGCTGCCTCAAAAATAGGTATGGTTATTGTTTTATTAAATATTAGCAAATTAATTATAGGTAATTACTATCCTATTAATTATAATTTAATAAAAATAATTGCTATATTATCTATGCTGTTTGGAGCTTTTGGAGCCATTCGTCAAACTTCTCTGAAAAGATTAATGGCTTATAGTACTATTTTAAATATCGGTTATGTATTAATCGGCGTTCTTCTGCATAATCAAGAAGGGTATAAAGCAGCTTTACTATATATTCTAATATATGCGGTAGGGAGTATAGGATTTTTTACTTGCTTAATTATGCTACTCGGTAAAGATGCCGATAAAGCTAGTTTTAAAACTATACAAGGAATTGCAGAGAACCATAAAACTATAGCTGCCGTAATTAGCATAGTTATGTTCTCGATGATCGGAATTCCTCCTCTCACAGGATTTTTCAGTAAATATTACCTTTTTTACCAAGCAATTAATCAAGAAGAATTCGTATTAGCTTATTGTGGTATTTTTACCAGCGTAGTTGCTGCTTTTTATTATCTTAAAGTAGTAAAAGCCATGTATTTTTCTAAAAAGATTGAGATAATTAAGCTTCCTATGCAATATGGGCTTTTACTGATTAATTACTTAGTTGTAGGCTTCTTGTTGCTCGGTTCATTTATTATCTCGTTTTAGCCGGTGTAGACTTTTTATTAACAACATTAGCCGAAGTAATTTTTGTAGGCTTCATAACCTTGTCTTTTAGATTCTTTATATGTTTTAGATCTTCTTCATCTAATTTTAATAAATCTTGGTCTTTCTGTTTAGCTTTTCTACCTAAACCTAATTGACTTGGAGTAACACTAACAATATCATCCGTTCCGACTTCTTTCTTGAATTTTTCTAGAGCGTCTACATATTCTCTATTTGTGTCTATATTTGTCTTTACAGATTTTTGTTTTGGTTCTTTCTTTATTTTATCAGAAGAATCAGCTAAATTTCTTTCATCTTTAATATCTTCATTTAAACTTTTTATTGTCTTTATTAAATGTTTTTTCGCACTATCCCTAATACCGAGTATTTCTAAAATTCTTGCAAAACTAGTAGTGATTTTATTTCTTAATTTAAGTTTTTGTCCTCCTTTTTTTCTTTCTTCATAATTAAGAATTTTCTCAAAATAATCAGGAGATTCTTTCATTAATGTTTTTAATCCTTGCGCTTTCACTTTGTAATAAGGAAAACTATATTTTTTAGAAATTAGGCTATTTACTTTAATTTCTAAGCCGTATTCCTTTAAGGATTCTTGTCTTTTTTTCATTGTATCTATTAAACTAGCCTTAATTTCTTCAGGCGTTATTTCTTTAGATTTTTTATTATTAAATTTCTTTGGCATTGCTTGTTTTGCAAATTCTGCAATTGCTTCATTACTATAATATTTAGTTAATTCATCAAAACTTTTATCAATAGTTTTGCTTAAATCAATTTTAGAAACTGCAAGTAAGCTATCGGCAAAATTAGGATTTTTTGTTCTTAAATTAGAAGGAAATTCTCTAAAATGGTTAGTAGGACCGAATCCCGGCAAATGTTTGGCTCTTGAATGCGGATATATATTATTTGTTAAATTATCAAAACTACCGGCAAAATCAATTCTTACTAATTTAGGTAAAGTTTTTGGATTTTTTTGATCTCTGATAACTCCTATATTTCCAACATGTATATCAAAATCGCCTATCAATAAACTTGCCGGCATAATGTTTTCAAAGTTCTGATACTTAATTTCCTTAAAAGCATTTTCTAAGGTTCTAAATAATTTATTTCTAGCCCCCATAAAAAGCGGTCTACCGCCGTCCTTTCTAAACCAAGAACTCGGTTTAGTTTTAGCAGACATATGTTTATCCATGTCCACATACATATCACTACTATAATTCTCAAAAAATTCAGATTTGACGTATATTTGTGAATCAACGGCCTTAGATTTATTAAAATCATCAGGAGCAATTAAATTAACCTTTGCTCCATTTCCGGGACTTATAGCTTCAAAAATTTGGGATCCTAAAAACTCGGCTATATTTTTTGAGCTTGAAGCCTCTTTTTTTATCATCGCTGTAATTTTACCGTCTGAGCTTTGATATACTCCGCCATGCTCTCCTGCTTCATTAGCTCCGCCTCCTTTAGGTTTTAAAAAATTCCAGCCTTTAAATACTGATTGCTTATTGTGAGTCATCCTCGCCTCTTTATAATGATTTATATAAAATTGATAATTTTGATATAATTATAAAACATATTATTTATTTTATATCAAGGATTGAAGCCGTTTTCTACTTAATTTTATTGTTCCCCAACATTTCAGCTACTTCAAGAGCAGCATAGGTAAATATACCGGTTGCACCGGCACGTTTAAAACTAATTAATGACTCCATCAAAGCTTTCTCCCAATCAATTGCCTCTGCTTCTGCTGCAAATTTTAACATTGCATATTCTCCGCTAACCTGATATGCAAAAATTTTAGCATTAAAATTATTCGCCGCTTCACGAATAACATCCAAAAACATCATACTGGGCTTCACCATAACCATATCGGCTCCCTCTGCTATATCATGCTCAATCTCAAGCATTGCTTCCTTAATATTACGTACATCCATTTGATAGCTTGATTTATCTAAATAATTCTTTTTATTACTCTTAACAGCATCACGAAACGGACCGTAAAAGCTTGAAGCATATTTAGCGGCATAAGCAAGAATTCCAACATTTATAAATCCCTCTTTGTCAAGATATTCCCTTATAGCCCCGATTCTTCCATCCATCATATCGGAAGGTGCAACAATATCTACTCCGGCTTTTGCTAGCACTAATGCTTGATTACATAAAGCTCTTAATGATCTATCATTATCAACTTCCCCATGATGTACAATACCGTCATGACCGCTTGTAGTGTAAGGATCAAGTGCTACATCGCATATTATACCAATATCGATATTAGCGTTTTTGATGCTTCTAATAGTTCTACATATTAAATTATCTAAATTATAAGCCTCATCGGCATTTTCACTTTTTAGACTTTGATCAATGCTAGGAAATAATGCAATAGCATTAATACCAAGTCCTACTGCTTTTTTTGCCGTCTCCACTACCTGATCGATCGATAAGCGATATATACCGGGCATAGTCTTAATTTCTGGTCTTTCATTATGTCTTTCAACAACAAATAAAGGTAACACTAAATCATTAACCGATAAGCTACTTTCGGCTATTAATTCTCTAAGCCAAAAAGCTTTTCTATTTCTTCTAAGTCTAATAAGGGGGTACATAAAATTCACATCTCATTTTAGTTAATAACTTGGATTCTAATATATAAAATATATAACCTAATTATCTTATAGTCAAAATATTGCATTACAAAAAGAAATTTTACTTGCAATTTATAAAAAATTTAAGCAAACTAACGAAGATAAAAATATGGTTTAATTATGTAAAGAAATATAGGAGCTTAATATGGCACAAGATAATATTCCAAAAACAGTAAAAGATAGAATAAAAGAGTGGGAAAACAAAACAAATATGTCAGATACCCCACCAAAAAATACAAAGCCGGCTGCTCCTCCAAAACCTACTCCTGAGAAAATAAAGACATGGAACGAGGAACATAAAAAACAGACTGACTTAACTACGCATTCCCAAGCACTTGATATATTTGTCGATACCACATCTCCACAAGTGGAAACCCAAAAGCCTATTATTTTTTCAAAACCCGCTCCGGAACGAACAAAAGTACCGGAAGAAACACCTAAAAAACAATCTAATTTAACCGTACAAGAAAAAATAGAGAAATTTTTTAAAAATCATAATATTGATACCAAAGATGCTTTTATTCCGGAATTTAGTCGCTATATAGAATTAAGCAATTCTATGGCAGGAAAGCGTCTTGATGTTACTGTTAAAGCTTATGAACAATCATTAGGACGACTAATAAATCAAGTAGAAGTACCTCAAAAAGAGTTTGTTTCTTTTATAGAAGATGAGCTAATAAAGAATCATCCACACAAAGATAAATTTGAGAAAATCAATCAACATTATAAATTACCTGAGCCACCTAAATTACCTGATATAATTGATAATCTTAGAGAATTAGTAAACAATGATGATATAATAGGCCATTTAAAACAAAGTAGCAAACACATTGAATTTAAAGAAAAAGTAAATAACCTTATTCAAATTTATGATGATAATAAACATAATCCAGCTGCTATAACTAAAGTTGAAGCAAAACTGAAAGAGGTAGGTAAATGGTGTGAAGAAACTACAAAAATGGATAATAATCCTATTTGGAAAAATATTGGTAATTTTATAAAATATTCATTTACCGGAGATAAAGCTAAAGCTGCTTTTTATAAAGACGCTATAAAAAATTCTACTCAAAATACTAAAAAAGCTATAGCAGAAATACAAAAATCTCTTACTAATCCTTCTCCTCATTCATCTAATGTTCCACCGTCGAAGAATAAAGGAGAAAGGTATAGAAGCTAATAAAAACTTTTAGGATCGATATCTATTTTTAGATGGCAAAAAGAAGGAATTTTTATAAGGCTTAGCCAAAATTTTAAATATTTCTGCAAATTAAATTTCTTATCGGCTATAACAAGTATCCGGTAACGATATTTACCGGCAAGCTTTGACATTAATGAGCTTGCCGGTCCTAAAATTTTCACGTTTGCTTTTGGTGCAATTCGGACCATAGCTCTAGCAATCTCTAAAATTTTAGACTCATTGGAACCTGATAAAATTACCGATGCCGTTTTGGAAAATGGAGGCATATCTGCTGATTTTCTTATTTCAAGTTCATTTGCAAAAAAACTATCTTCATCGCCGGCTTTAATATAACTAAAAATTATATTATCAGGATAATAGCTTTGTAAATATACTACACCTTTACCATCTCCCCTACCCGCTCTACCGCCTACTTGATGTAGTAGCTGAAAAGTTCGCTCAGATGCTCTAAGATCGGCGTTATTACTCCCAAGATCGGCATCTATTACTCCAACTAAAGTAAGATTTGGAAAATGATAGCCTTTTGTTATTATTTGTGTGCCTATTAAAATATCAATTTCTAGATTTTCCATTTGTTGTAGAAGTTGTACTATTTTTTCCGGACTTTTAGCATGATCTTTACTTATCACCGCAATTTTACTCTCAGAAAAAAGTGCCTTTGCTTCTTCCTCTATTCTTTCTATTCCTGGACCACAGATAGTTAATGTTTCATCCTCTAGACATTCAGGACAAGAACTAAAAATTTTACTTTGATAACCGCAATGGTGACATTCAAGTTTTTTAGTTGCTTTATGTACCACCATCCAAGAAGAGCAGAATTTACAGGCAAATCTGTGGCCGCAAGCTTTGCAGAGCATGAGCGGTGCATAGCCTCGCCTGTTAAGAAATAATAATACTTGCTTTTTATTATCTAAATTATCTTTGATAGCTTCTATAAGAATCTTGGATAAATAGGAATTCTTAGATAGCTTTTCTTTAGTCATATCGATTATTTCTATATTCGGCAAACCGACATTTTTGTATCTATTAACCAATGTAACCAATTGATATTTACCTATTTCTATATTATACATCGTTTCAATAGACGGCGTTGCCGAACACAAAACAATTTGTGCTTTATCAAATGTACCTCTTACGATAGCCGTATCCCGAGCATTATATAATATACCGTCATCTTGTTTATAGGAATCGTCATGCTCTTCATCTATAACCACCAAACCGAGATTTTTAAAAGGTAAAAATAAACTACTTCTAGCCCCAATTACTACTTTAACATTATCGCTTAATATACCTCTTAAAATCATTTTCTTTTGAGCTTTGGTAACGCTTGAGTTCCATATGATAGGCTCAAAACCGAATCGCTCTGTAAAACGATTAATAATTTGTGTACTTAAAGCAATTTCAGGCAACATCACAAGCACTTGTTTGCCTTTTGCTAAGTAGTCTGCTATTAGATGAAAATATATTTCCGTTTTACCTGACCCCGTAACACCTTTAATAATCACAGGCTTACGGCTTTCATTTAAGACTGTTACTACCCTATTCTGCTCTTCTGACAAATCAGGTAGCACAAAGTTATTATTTACTTTCTGCTCTTTAACTTTAATCGGTTTTTCAGCAATATCTATAGGTAATACTAACTTGGCTACGCTCCCAAGTTCTGACATATAGTAACCGCTCATCCATTTAATCAGCTCTAAAACTTCTGAAGTAATATTTAAATTTAATGGTACTTTTTCTTTTACGGTTTTTAGCTTTTTTGCTTCAGGAGTGGTAGCAAATTCCCATACTATACCGGTTAATTCCTTATTTCTAAAAGGCACTATGACAAGATCACCGATATTTAGCTCCAAATCTTCTGGTATTAAATAGTCTAAAGGGAATAATTTTGCTGCCGGTAATAATATTTTTGCTATTCGCATATATAATGTATTTTAAATTTTTTTTATTATATACTAAACTGATAAATTATAGAAACCTAGATGAATAAAGATAAAAAAATTATTATAGCAATTTCCGGAGCATCAGGTGCTATATATGGTATTCGTTTGCTTGAAGTACTAAAAGAACAAAATATCGAAACTCATTTAGTTATTTCAGAGGGAGCAGCTCTTACTATAAAGCTCGAAACTAGATATTCTATAGATGAAGTTAAGTTTCTAGCTGATTATTGCTACGACGATAAAGATTTAGGCGCTAGCATTTCAAGCGGTTCTTTTAAAACTTTGGGAATGATAATAGCTCCTTGTAGTATGAAGACCTTAGCAAGTATTGCTCACTCAATGGAAGATAGTTTAATTAGTAGAGCAGCAGGTGTTGTACTTAAAGATAGACGAAAACTTATTTTAATGACCCGTGAGACTCCGCTACATATCGGACATTTAGAAAATATGTTAAAAGTAGCGAATTACGGCGGTATCATAGCACCGCCCGTACCGGCTTTTTATAATAATCCTAAAGCAATAGATGATATAGTGAATCATTCTATTACTAGAGTTTTAGATTTTTTTGATATTGAAACTAATTTAATTAAACGTTGGGGGAGTGTTTAATTAAAAATTAGTTCTAAATATAATAATAGTACTACAATCATTTTTAATATAGAATATAATTGTAGGTTAATCTTAATGATTGCGGTATCCATATGGTAAATAGTGCTAAAATAGCTAAAGATGGTAGAGTCTCTATACCGGCTGCTTATAGGAAACAATTACATTTAAAAGAAGGGGATAAAGTAGTATTTACTCTTAAAGAAAATGAGGTGGTAATTTCTCCATTAAGTTTTGTATTAAAAAAAGTCCATACTAATATCAATAAATACTACTCTTCGGAAGAAAGTTTAGTAGATAAATTGATCGCTGAACGTAGAAATGAAGCAAAAAATGAATAATGTAATATTTGATGCGTCAACCTTATTGGCTCTAATAAAGAATGAAAGCGTTAATATAGAATTAAAAAAATTATTAGGAAATGTATCCATGTCTTCCTTTAATGTGTCTGAAGTAGCCGGAATTTTATTAGAATCTGGAATGTCATATCAAGAATGTAAGGATTATATAAAGCCATTTGTAAATTCTATTGTACCTTTTGATGAGAAACAATCTTTTCTTGCTGCAACTATAAAAAACAAACTAGACATTTCGGCTTATCGCTTGGAGATCGTGCTTGTATTACACTAGGGTTAATTACCGGCTATCCTATATACACGATAGATAAAGCATGGGCTAATGTGCAATTAAATTGTAAAATTATACTTATTCGTTAAGTAATAAATAAAATGACAAATATACTAACTGATGATGAAGATAATTTACCTACAAGGGTTTTACCTTCAAATGTTCAAGCAGAACAAATGCTACTTGGAGCGATTTTAACTAATAATGAATTACTTAGTTATGTATCGGAATTTTTGCGTAGTGAACATTTTTTCGAACCTATTCATCAAAAAATCTATAACGCAATTGAAAAAATTACCGAAAAAGGTTTGATAGCTACACCTATTACTTTACGTAGTATGTTAACTCAAGATGAACTATTTCAAGAAATAGAAGGAGCGGAATATTTAGCAAAATTGATAACTATGTCAATGATGGTAATAAATCCGGTTGATTACGGTAAAATAATATATGATTTAGCAATAAAGCGTAATTTAATCAATATCGGTGAAGAAGTAGTAAACGACGCTTATAACTCCTCATTAGAGATTGAAGCAAGAGAACAGATTGAACATGCCGAGGCTAAACTTTACGATTTAGCTAGCGAAGGCCTAAATGAAAAGAGTTTTACCAGAATCGGTATTCCTATTTCGGAATCCCTTGCTAGCATCAATAGAGCTATGAAAAATAACGATCACGTAATCGGTATATCTACAGGTTTACTTGATCTAGATAATAAATTATTCGGCTTTCATAATTCCGATCTTTTAATTCTCGCAGGACGTCCATCGATGGGTAAAACAGCATTTGCTATAAATCTTGCACTTAACGCCTGTAATAATATGCGTCTTAAAAATATTAGGGATAATCAGGAAATTCAGTCGGTAGGTTTTTTCTCTTTAGAAATGTCCTCAGAACAGCTAACCACACGTCTACTTTCAATGTGTGCAGAAATTGATTCTACTTCTCTTCGTACGGGGATTCTAGGTGAAGAAAAATATAACCGTCTTCGCAAAGAAGCAAATACTTTATCGGAATTACAATTTTTTATCGATGATACCCCTGCTCTATCTATTTCTGCTATAAGAACAAGAGCGAGAAGAATGAAACGTAAGCATAATCTTGGTATATTATTTATCGATTATTTGCAGTTAATTAGAGGAGCGAGTAAGTCCGAAAATAGAGTTAGTGAAATTTCAGAGATTACACAAGGCTTAAAAGCAATAGCAAAAGAGTTAAATATTCCGGTTATAGCCTTATCTCAGCTTTCACGAGCGGTAGAACTACGTGAGGACAAAAAGCCTATGCTATCTGATCTGCGAGAATCAGGAACCATAGAACAGGATGCGGATATAGTAATGTTTATTTACCGTGAAGAATATTATCTAACTAGAAAAGAACCGGCAGCAGGTGACGCTAAACATGCTGAATGGTTAGACAAGCTCAACAAAGTATATAATGTCGCTGATATCATTGTTGCAAAACACCGTAACGGACCGGTTGGAAATGTTTCGCTTTATTATGATAGTCAATTTTCTAAATTTGGTAATTTGGAGAAAAGAACTTTTAATTCTAATTAAATTAGAATTACTGGTCATGCCTCCATATTGCAGTTACGCC
>NZ_MXAX01000154.1:0-2898 GCF_019249195.1 Rickettsia sp. TH2014
TTTTTTGATTTAGATTCATCTCTAATCCTCCATTNNNTATTATCTTAATTTTACTAAATGTAAGATTAAATCTCAACTATTACAAATAATATTTACGGTTTGGCATGTCTCTACTGTCTCATTTGTCATATGAATGTCGGCTTTTGAAGGTTCAGGGCTGCCGCTTGGATGATTATGCACAAGTATAAGGCTGCTTCATTAAATAAAGCTCGTTTAATTATCTCACGTGGATATACTTCAGCTTGGTCTATAGTTCCTTGACTTAAAACCTCATCGGCAATTAAAATATTTTTCTTATTCAAAAATAATATACGAAATTGCTCTAGTCGCATATTACCCATGTTAACTTTTAAATAATCAATCAAAGAACTCCAAGAAGCAATAATATTTTTATTTATTATTTTTTGTTTCAATACTCTATTTATCAACTCACGTATTAAAGCAAAATTGACATATAAATTTTCATTGGTGCCTTTAATACTAAGTAACCTTTCCTTATCAAGGTTAATTAAATCCGTAATATCAAAATGATCAAGTAATTTTTTAGAAAGAGGTTTTACGTCTTTACGAGGGATAGCAGAAAATAACATTACTTCAAGTAATTCATAATCGGAAAAATGTTCTGCTCCAGCAGCGACGAAGCGTTCTTTTGCTCTTTTTACGGTGACCTATATAATGAGGCGTATCATTATTACTAAATTCTATCAAATTATTTTCTAACATTCTTCATATTTACTCAAATTTGTTGCTGATGTCATTCCTGCGAAAGTAGGAATCCAAAAAAATAACCTATAATTATTAGTACAAAATACATATAAAAAACAAGTTTTTTAATATGTTCTATTGGATTCCCGCTTTCGCAGGAATGACATCAAACCGCTGTGTCAAACCATACAACAAAATCAATTTTTATCCTATAGCTTAGTATGGAGGATAATCAAGTTTTTTAGGTGATAACGTAAATATTTCAAAACCATCTTTAGTCACGCCTATAGTATGCTCAAATTGAGCCGATAATGATTTATCACGTGTAGTAACCGTCCATCCATCTAATTTACTTAGTATAGTATCATAATTACCGGCATTTATCATAGGTTCAACGGTGAAAAACATCCCTTCTTCTAGTGTTAGACCCGTGCCGCTGCGACCGTAATTTAATATTGACGGTTCGTCATGAAAAACTCTTCCGATACCGTGACCGGTATAACCTCTGACCACCGAATAATTATGTTTCTCGGCATAGCTTTGAATAGCATACCCGATATCACCGAGTTTAGCACCTGGTCTAACTACTTCAATCCCTTTCATCATTGCATCATAAGTTACTTGAATAAGACGCTTTGGCTTAATTGCTACGTCACCGACATAATACATACGACTAGTATCACCGTACCAACCATCTAAAATTACTGTAACATCAATATTTACTATATCACCGTTTTTTAATGGTTTATCATTTGGAATGCCGTGACAAACCACATGATTTATAGAAGTACAAATCGATTTCGGAAAGCCTTTATAATTTAACGGTGCAGGAGTGGCATTATGAGAAGTAATAAAATTATGACAAAGGTCATTTAAACTATTAGAAGTGACGTTCGGTTTTACGTAATCAGCAATAAAATCGAGCGTCTCTGCAGCTAATTTTCCAGCTAGCCGCATCTTTATGAAATCTTTTTCCGTATGGATTTTTATGGTCATGTTTAATTTAAATTCTTTTAAAAAATCATTATACTATAAGTTCTTTTAAAACACTAACTAATTAAGCTTGATGTTTGAATAAATTTAGTATAAAGTATTAGGTAACACTTTATATTTTACTACATGCAATATTATATTATAGATAAGAAAAAAGCAATTAGATGAGTTCCGTCCATTAAGCCCCGAATTGGCTAAAAATTTAGACGAATGGTTTAAAGTAGAGCTAACTTATACCAGTAATGCTATTGAAGGCAATACCTTATCATGCGGAGAAACTGCTATAGTTATTGAAAAAGGATTAACTATAGGAGGTAAAACGTTAGTAGAACATCTTGAGGCTATAAACCATGCAAAAGCTTTAGAGGTAGTATACAAGCTTGCTAAGAAGAAATATAGTCAAATTACGGAAAAAGACATCTTAGCAATTCATCATACAATTCTTCATGGCATTGATGACTATAACGCAGGACATTATAGACATGTACCGGTACGTATTTCAGGATCTACCGTAGTAATGCCTAACCCTATGAAAGTATCTGCTTTGATGGCAGATTTTATATCTTGGTTAAGTTCAGTAGAAAAAATTCACCCGATAGAGCTTGCGGTAGAATCTCACTATAGACTTATAACAATTCATCCATTTTCCGTCGGGAACGGTCGTACTGCTCGTCTTTTAATGAATTTAATTTTAATTATGAAGGGTTATCCTCCCGCAATTATAAGACCACAAGAGCGGTTAGCGTATATTACGTCTCTTGAAACTGCACAACTTGGAGGATCAAAAGAGAAATATCAAAAAATTATTTATAACGCAGTTAATTGTTCATTTGATATTTATTTGAAAGCAGTAACAGGGCAAGAGGCGTCAGACATTAGAAAGTCGGAAAAATTAATGAAAATTGTAGAGCTAGCTAAAGCGATCGGAGAAACTGTTTCTACGATTCGTTTTTGGACTAAGACCGGATTGCTTGAGATTGCGGATATTACTAGGTCAAATTATCAACTTTATTCCATAGAGGCACTGCAGCAATGTAAGAAAATCCAGCAACTAAAAAAACAAAGACTAACAATAAATGAGATTAAAGGTAAGTTATAAATTACTCTTGTATCATTTGTAATAGTTGAGATTTAATCTTACATTTAGTAAAATTAAGATAATANNNAATGGAGGATTAGAGATGAATCTAAATCAAAAAA
>NZ_MXAX01000155.1:0-716 GCF_019249195.1 Rickettsia sp. TH2014
TTTTTTGATTTAGATTCATCTCTAATCCTCCATTNNNTATTATCTTAATTTTACTAAATGTAAGATTAAATCTCAACTATTACAAATGAAGAGTACAATTATATCGCTGATTATATTTTCCTTCAAATATTTCGCAATTAAAACCTAAAGCACGATAAAAATTTACTGCACTATCATCAGTTTCAGCTGTTATTTTCTTTAAAGTAAAATGGCTAATTATATATAAATTAATTGTTTTCCGATTCCTTGAGATCGAAAAGTTTTTAATACGCTAATATGCCTAATTATAGCCTGTATAGATAATACTTCAATTCCAATTATACCAATTAAGTTTTCTTCTATAAAACATCCGATAAGATGCAGCTTAGTATTTTTATAACTTGTCTAATACTTGGCTAATTTTTTCAGTAGTAGGATTGCCTATGCTATCTGCTATAAGATTAGATAAATTTTTTTCGGTAAAATTTACCACTCTAAATGTAAATATTGGTTGCATAATAATATTGTAGAATTAAAGATTATTTGATATACCCCACTGCTTTTTGCTATAAGTATAATTTTCCTTTAAGTTTTTAACAAATTTATTTATGAAAACAACATCTCATCCCGTCTCTTTTTTATGGTCGGTTATATGTAATAGTTGAGATTTAATCTTACATTTAGTAAAATTAAGATAATANNNAATGGAGGATTAGAGATGAATCTAAATCAAAAAA
>NZ_MXAX01000156.1:0-8930 GCF_019249195.1 Rickettsia sp. TH2014
TTTTTTGATTTAGATTCATCTCTAATCCTCCATTNNNTATTATCTTAATTTTACTAAATGTAAGATTAAATCTCAACTATTACAATTTAACCCTGTGTGATGGCTGCTACTTCATCGGCGAAGTTTTTTTCTTCGTGTTCTATACCTTCACCAAGTTCGTATCTAACAAATTTGGTGATGTTAATTTCTGCATCGAGTTCTTTTTCAGCATTTTTAATTACTTCCGCAACAGTAAGTTTAGGCTCAAATAAGAAATTTTGCTGAAGCAATACAACTTCAGAGAAGAATTTACGTATTCTACCTTCTACCATTTTTTCTATGATATTATCAGGCTTTCCTTCTTCTTTGGATTTTTCAAAAAATACTTTTCTCTCACGCTCTACAAGTGCTTGATCTAAGCTTGAATCGTCTATACTTTGCGGGTTATTTCCTGCTACATGAACAGCAATTTGTTTAGCTAAAGCTTCTAGCTTTGCTTTATCTTTTGCATTAGATTCAAGACCTACTAATACGGAAATTTTTCCTAGATTCGGTACAACTTCATTATGTACGTAGGAACCGATTGCTCCTTCGGATATCTCTAATATATCCATACGACGTAATGTTAAATTTTCACCGATTGTAGCGATATTTTCTATAATCTCCTCTTCAACTGATTTACCGCTTTGCATTTTAGATGTTTTTAGCGTGTCTATAGTTTTTGCAATTACTGCAAGATTTGCAATATCCTTAACTAGATCCTGAAATTGCTCATTTCTAACAACAAAATCCGTTTCGGAATTTACTTCAACCACCACTCCGGTAAGCCCATCAACTTTTACAGCCGTTAAACCCTCAGAAGCAATACGTCCGGCTTTTTTTGCTGCCGCAGCTAAGCCTTTCTTACGCAGAAAATCTATAGCTTCTTCAAAATTACCGCTGGTTTCTATTAATGCTTTTTTGCAGTCCATCATACCTGCACCGGTTTTTTCTCTTAATTCTTTAACCACTGCAGCACTTATATTTATTTCACTCATACCTTACTTTCTCCTTAATTATTATATTTGGCTTGGGATGTATAGATAACTAATCGTCATTGCGAGGAAAGGCGAAGCCTCGACGTGACAATCTCAGGAATCTTGTACTGTTACATGAGATTGCCACGCAGCCTTACGGCTGCATAGCTCATGACGGTTCAAGTGTCCAAACTACGCATTATCAGAATTTTTATTTTCATCGGCATCATTTAATGCTTGCTCAAATTCTGTATTTGTCTCTTCATCAATATTTTTCGTTTTAGAGAATTTTTTAGCTTGTTTTAATTTAGAAACATTTTTAGAAGTTAACGCCTTATCTGTATGCTCCTGCATAGCACCTATATCAACCCCTGAAGCTTTCATTGATTCTTCAAGTCCTTGTAATGCCGCATCTGCAAATAAACTACAATAAAGTCTTATTGACCTTATAGAATCATCATTACCTGGAATCGGATAATCTACATTATCAGGATTAGAATTAGTATCGACTACTGCAACTATAGGAACATTAAGCTTTACCGCTTCATTAATTGCGATATGCTCTTTATTAGTGTCAATAACTACTAGAAGATCAGGTTTAGAATTAAGATTTCTAATACCGGCAAGAGATAGAAGTAACTTCTCTTTCTTACGACTCATATCAAGTATCTCTTTCTTAGTATAACCCATAAGTGCTTCTTCATTTTCTAAGGTTTTTTCTAGCTTATTTAGTTTTTCTATTGAACCCGCAATAGTTTTCCAGTTAGTTAGCATGCCGCCAAGCCATCTATGATTTACATAATATTGTCCGCATTTTTCAGCATATTCCGCTATAATATCACTAGCCTGTATTTTAGTACTTACAAATAATATTTTACCGTCTTTTTTTACGGTTTCATATATTGTATTTAAAGCAACACTCATTAAAGCGGCACTTTGTCTCAAATCGATTATATGAACATCATCACGTTCACCATATATATAAGATGCCATTTTAGGATTCCAACGTGAGGTCTTATGACCGAAATGCACGCCTGCATCTAATAATTCTTTAATGTTAACGGCCGGTATTTTTGACATTTTTAAATTCTCCTAATTGTTAGTTTATACCTCCGTAAGATGCTCATTCTAATGAACTAACATATATCTTACGTGTGAATTTTTTGCTTACATATTGTTCATGCTGCGACTCCTGTGTCATTCCTGCGAAAGTAGGAATGACATAGGAGCGACGCCGTCTTGACTACATATTAAGCCTACAAACTATATACGTATATTGCATAATTTACAAGCTTTTATTCTTTTCGCCAAATAGTAGTACCATCAGGTTTATCTTCTAGAATTATTTTTTCCTCTAATAACTGATTACGAATTTGATCGGCTAATAACCAATTTTTTTGTTTTTTTGCTTCCAAACGCTTATTTAGAAGCTCATTTATATAGAGTTCATCCACACCGCTATTAAACCACTCATGGGGAGCTTTATTCATTAAACCAATAAAATTAGCACAAGCAATAATAGCAGAGGCGTTAAGCTGCCTTTCTTCTTCAGTTTTAGAAATAAAAACACCTTTAGCATGGTCATTAATTATTTTAACGGCAAGCGGCGTATTCATGTCATCAAGTAAGCTTTGCATGAAATTGTGAGGTAAATCTATTTTTTGTACATTAATATTTTCTATGGCTCTATACCAATAATCTAAAGTCTTTTTAGCATCTTCTATAGCTTTATCATTATAATCAAGTGGACGCCTATAGTGACTACTTAATAAGAATAATCTTACTACCTCTCCTGAAATTTCTTTATCCATTAAATCCCTTACGGTAATAAAATTACCGAGAGATTTACTCATTTTCTCACCGTTCACCGTTAGAAAGCCATTATGTACCCAATATTTAGCATAGGTAGAATCCGGAAAAGCACATCTACTTTGAGCAATTTCATTAGTATGATGCGGGAAGATTAAATCTACTCCGCCACCGTGAATATCAAAGTTCTCACCTAAATATTTGTAGCTCATGGCCGAACATTCAATATGCCATCCAGGGCGACCAAATCCCCAAGGACTTTCAAAATTCATATTTGCGGATTCATTTGGCTTTGCCGGTTTCCATAACACAAAATCCTGTGGATGCTTTTTGGTTTTGCTGTTTTCTATACGCACTCCCTCAAACATTTCTTCTAAATTCCGGTTAGATAATTCCGTATAATTTGGAGCTGATAGAACATCAAAATAGACATGATTATCAGCAATATATGCGTGATCTTTTGCTATTAAGCGTTCTATTATTTCGATCATTACATCAATATGCTCTGTAGCTTTCGGCTCAATACTCGGTAGCATGCAACCTAAATATGCCATATTTGTATGAAACTCTTGCGTAATTTTATCAGTCAACTCATTAATAGTAATGTTAAGTAGCTCAGCCCTATCGATAATTTTATCGTCAACATCTGTAATATTACGTACGTATTTTACAGATTGCACACCAAATATTTTTATAACTATACGGTAGAGTAAATCATATACCACTCCCGACCTGCTATTACCTATATGAGGATTATCGTAAACAGTCGGTCCGCATACATACATTTTTACTTTAGTCTTATCTTGAGGGTTAAAAACCTCTTTGGTACGGCTAAGAGTATTATATAAGTGAAATTGAATTTGCATATTTTATTTACCAAAAATTGAGATGCCATTAGTATGTGATGTATTAAGCACATTTTGGTTAAAAAATCTATTAGTTAACAAAAATTAGTAATTAATAGTTTACATAAGTTAATAAACATTATATAATTCGCCTCGTTTATATTTAAAAAAAATAATAACTGATCGAGGTTTGAATGAGCTTACAAAATTCCCGCTCAAAAAAATATGTTTTAACTTTTTTCATGTCAACATGTTTGTTGACTAGTAGCTTTTTAAGTACAAGTGCTAGAGCGGCAAGCTTTACCCAATTAGCTAACCAAATACCAACCTTGAGCGGTCTTTCCGAAGTACAAGGAAAACAGAAATGGAATAGTTATACTTTACAAGAAAAACAAGAAGCATGGAGAAGAGCAAAGTTGACACCTGATTTTGTTCAAGCAATGATTGATATGCAAACCGGTTTTACTGAAAGTGATTTATCGAGTCGCAATAACAAAACTAGGCATAAAGCAAGAGAAAAAAAAGCAGAGCTTGACTTATATATTGCCGGAACGAAACAAGGCTTTAAGGAAAAAGTTGACGAGTATATTTCACAAGGAAAAATTCCTACGCCTGAAGAAGCAGCACAAAACCTTGAAATAGATTATGGTGCTAAAAAAACAGATAATAAACTAAAAAAAAATCAAATTGTACGCCGTGCCGAAAAGGATAAAAAAGCATTACTAGATCTGTATATTCGCTCAATAACAACTTCAGTTAAAGAAAAAGAATACATAACTACCGGTCAAGTCCCTGAATTAGGTGAACTAGAGAAAGTTCTTAATATAAGTAAAGAAGAAGCAAAACACCGTAGAACCATAATAAGAGATCAAGTTATGGCAAATGAAAGACCAAAGCTTGTACGTAGTGGTACGGTTCTTACAAAAAAGGAACTACATAAACGTTTTGGTAAAGACACTACTACAGATGACACAAAATATATTGACGATATAACCACTGAGGTTATGTATACTAAAAAACAAGAATTCATAAATAGTGATTCTGTTCCTGAAGCTAAGAAAATAATGAAAGAATATAACGTGGGCAGAGTACGTGCAGAGCTCTACCTAAAGCAAATAGAAGAAGGAAAAAAAACAAAGCTTCTAGCAGACAATAACCAAAACACTACTAAACCCTTTACTAAGCCTTCTAGCACAACTACAAATACTGCAGGAACATTTTCGGGGGTTCCTTTTGACACAGGTAGAACAAAACCAGAAACAAAATCATTCGACTTTAAAGGATCAATGCATAGTCTTCTAAATAGTAAACAGGAGGATCAATTAAGCAAGACTGAACAACACTTAAAACAGCAAATAAAATTAGAAGAAAATAAAGGAGAGTTTAAGGAAATTTTAACAAAAAATCCTATAGACGCATTACAATTTGCAGAACAGAATAATTTAGATAATTCTTTTAAACAGGAAGCTATATCTAATATTGACTTAAGTAAGGATACAGACAGGATATTATTTACTGTTGATGATAAAGGTAATAGAACAATATTAAATACAATATTAACTACTACTCCAGAACACAAAGATGAACTTATTAAGCAAGCTCAACACCATGCCATACAAACTTTACCAATATCTATATCT
This sequence comes from Rickettsia sp. TH2014, assembly GCF_019249195.1. Classification (NCBI taxonomy): domain Bacteria; kingdom Pseudomonadati; phylum Pseudomonadota; class Alphaproteobacteria; order Rickettsiales; family Rickettsiaceae; genus Rickettsia; species Rickettsia sp. TH2014. Next base: position 5,290 of record NZ_MXAX01000156.1, read on the forward strand.
GATAAAGACGTTAGTGACAAAAAAAAATTAACGCTTGCAACACTGGCTGCAACAGAAGATAAAAAAGTACTAGAAGCATCATTAGATAACTGGTTAAGTACTAACGGATATAAACGCAAGCCGGAAGTAGAGTCTTTAATCTCTATACTTTTATCTGATGAAACCACATTAAAAGCAGGAATAGATAAAATTTTTGGGTTACCTGTAGAAAACAATGTTAATAATAATTCAAATAAAGGTCAAAATGGCGTTCCTGTTCCTCCGCCACCCCCTCCTCCGTTAAATGGAACACCGACTTCTACAGCTTTTAATAGTTCAAATCCTAATCATAAATTTGATTTAAAAAATTTTGAAGCTACATATCCTAGTTTATATAAATCGTATAATGAATTTATTCAAAATACAACTTTAGCCAGTCAAAGTCAGGCGACCACAACGTCTAATAATATACCTGATACTAAGGCTAAAATGGGGGAATCACTTGAATTACTTAAACAGAAAGTTACTAAGCAGAATGAGGTAATAGGCTTAATACGTAATGAAGTAACAAAATTGTATAACTTTTCTCCTAAAACTTTTATAAATTTATTTAACACTGAGAACGAAGAGATTATCAAGAAAATTGAACAAATTGCTAAAAGAGAGGATATACAAAAAATACTTCAAGATAATGATATAAAAATAACATCTACTTTTGTAAATAAGATTTTTAATGAATCGTTAGAACAAACAAAACAACGTCTTCGTTCATCTAATATAATAAACGCAAAACAATATAAAAGGATTGAACAATATGCAAACAAACAAGAATGCGTAGCAGAATTCTTAAGAATTACAAATCTTCTAGAGCAATTAAAGTTTGCTAATAAATATATAAATATTCTTGGACAAAGTACCTTTAATGGTAAACTTAATGAATTAATAGAAAGCCCTAATAAGTTAACGTCCTCACAAAAAATTAATTTTGTACTTCAAGGGTATCAAGAATTAACTAGGGAAATTCCTACTGCTAAAGCTAATTTAAATAAATTAAAACAAAATATTTTAGAAAAAATTGAAATTCAACAATTAATCGCAAATAAAGATATAAGCCGAAAAGATTTATTGGATATACTAAATAATAAAAATCCTGAGTTATTAAAATCACTTCTTGAAGCTAAGGTTATTTTAGAAGAGAATAAACTTAATAATTTAGCTAACGAAGTTGATTTAAAGGAAATTATACCTTCTCTTAATTATTTAACTTCAGAGCAATTAACAAGCTTAATTAATAGAATAACTATAGAAGGAGTAAAAACAGCACTTAAGGTTAAATGGGAGCAAGAAAATAAAACCGTATCTAATAATACTGAAAAGCCGCTGATTTATAATAACGATACTCCACCTCCGCCGCTTCTTAATATCGGTACTCCAATGCCTCCCCCGATTCCTAATGGCAATAGTAACTTTGGACCTAATGATTATCTAATTAGCATGGGTTATACACAGGAATTTATAGATAGAATGGATAAGGTAAAACCTAACAATAATTTTGGTAAAAAGAAAAATCATAATTATAAAGCTAAGGATTTTAAATCTAATATAGGAAAAAATTATTATGAATCTACTTCAAAATTAGGAGGAACAGATATATTACTAACTGATTCACAAAAGTTAGAGAATGCTATTAAAAAAGAAGTATTAGCAAAATACATAGAAGAACCAGATAGAAATATGCAAGATGATTCTCTTTTAAAACAAGCATTTGAAGAAAAATTTTACTATGCTGAAGATAAAAATACAAAAATAATTCCTAAACTCTCTGAAGTAAATTTTGATCCAAACTTTATAGGACCAAGAACCGAAGTAGGACAAGAGATATACGAACTTTATGAACAAGAACTTCTAAAACTTGCAAGAGATCCGGTATTTATTGAGTATGTAAAAAACAATAATAATACCCAAAAAGATGGAAGAGAATTATTAATAAGCTTTATTGAACAAATAGAGTCTAAACGTCCTGAACTAGAACAAAAATACGGTAGCGATGTTCAATCAGAAGACAATAACCAGGAAAAGAAAGTAGGACGTTTAAATATGAAACAATTCCAATCATTGTTTCAGCAAGAAAACGAATCTGCAAATGACGAATCCTCAACAAAGGATGATCCACAACCTGAAGATAGTAATAAAAAGTCAGAGAAATCCGATTCAGAAACCGCTTTATCACCTAGGTTATTGAGTTCTAACGATAGCAAAAATGATAAATCATCAGATGACAAAAAATCACTTCTAGCCTTAAGATCTAGTGACGAAGACGATAAAGGATATGAAACTGAGGAAGAATTAGAAGAAAGCAATAATACAACTGAAGAAGAATCAAAAAAAGATATAGCTTTAGAAAGCGAAGATGAAGCTATCGATTTGTCATTCAAAACTGAAGCAATTGCAGAGCAAGATGAAGCGACACAGAGACAACAAGTATCTGATGACACCAGTAGGAAAGTAGCAATATTAGTTAAGGCAACTTCAACTCTCCATAAACCTGTTCACTATAATATTTTAAGTGATAGATTAAAGGTTGCTGCAATAGGTGCCGGTGATGAAGAACCAACTATCGCAAGAGGGGTATGGATTAGCGGCTTATACGACATTAACAAACAAGGAACTTGGAAGAATATTCCAAAATATCAAAGTCGTACAACCGGTGTAACTATCGGGGCCGATACTGAATTCATTAATAGTCATGATGTTATCGGAATAGCTTATAGCCGTTTAGAATCCCAAATTAAATATAATAAAAACCTAGGAAAAACAGCTGTTAACGGTCATCTTTTAAGCATTTACGGTCTAAAAGAACTAATTAAAGGTTTCTCGTTACAAGCTATAACATCTTACGGTCATAATTATATTAAGAATAAATCTAAAAGTATTAATAATATAATTGGAAAATATCAAAACAATAATTTAAGTTTTCAAACCTTATTAAATTATAAATATCGTACAAAATATGATTTACATTTCATTCCTAATATCGGTTTTAAATATGATTATTCAAGAGCTAGCAACTATAAAGAATATAATGTAGATATAGAAAATTTGATGATTCAAAAGAAATCAAATCAATCATTTGAAAGTAGTATTGGCGGTAAAATAGTATTTAAGCCTATAGCGACCGTAAATAATATAATATTAACGCCAAGTTTGTACGGTAATATTGAGCGTCACTTCAATAATAAAAATACAAAAGTTAATGCAAAAGCGACTTTTAAAGGGCAAACATTACAAGAAACAATTATTATACCAAAACAACCTAAGCTTGGATATAATATCGGTAGTAATATACTTATGAGTAGGAAAAATATAAATGTTCTACTTGAATATAATTATTATACCCATAGAAAATATCAAAGTCATCAAGGGCTTATTAAACTAAAAGTCAATTTGTAAAGCTATTACTCAGCCACTATAAGATTTTAGCTTATTAGTGGTTGAGCATACTTCGACACAAGTTGGAAAAGAGCAAGGAGTCTATAAGACAAGGAACGGCAGCAGTTATTAAAAACTCAACATCCGAGGAGTTACAAAAACATTGTAGCCGATTTGCCAAATTCACCTGTAGAAGTCAAGATTTAATCTTACAGACATTATAAAAATTATAT
>NZ_MXAX01000157.1:0-3638 GCF_019249195.1 Rickettsia sp. TH2014
TTTTTTGATTTAGATTCATCTCTAATCCTCCATTNNNTATTATCTTAATTTTACTAAATGTAAGATTAAATCTCAACTATTACACTTTATTTTTCGGTATTACAAGACTTGCTAAATAATTAGGCTCAGCTGAAGCAATCAAATTCTCTTCAATTATAGTGCCTGGGGTTATAATACGTGTAACGTCTCTTGTAACTACCGCTTTATAGCCTCCTCTATTTTTGCTTCTTCAGGAGTTTCAAGCTGATCTCAAATAGTAACTTTATAATTTTCTTCGATTAGCATAGTTAAATAATTCTCAAGAGCATGATAAGGCGCACCTCACATTGCAATTTCTTCTTCACCGTTTTTATCTCTTTCGGTTAAGGCAATACCAAGTACATTGCTGGCTCATATTGCATCCTCATAGAACATCTCGTAAAAATCACTCATTCTAAATAGTAGTAGACAATCTAAATGAGCAAATTTAATGTCTAGATATTGCTGCATCATTTTTGTTGCAACGTCATAATTATATTTTTGTTTAAACCCTTGAAGATTCATATTTTACTTAATAAGCTTATAACGTGTAGCTTTTCCTTGTCCAAGACGCTCTAAACGTTTTAAATTAGATAATTTTTTTATTATAGACTCAACTGTTCTCTCAGGAAAACCAAGTGCATTTACAGCATCTTTACGACTAAACTCGTTAATTTCCTTTGTATTAATCCAATTCCACATCATTAGTTGTTTTGCAGATAATAAATACTCTATATTGTCATTTTTAATTATTTGTAATGCCCTAGTACTTTGTGACTTAACCACATTTAGAAAAAAATCAACCAAGTGGTAATATCTTCTGATTTTGTCTTTCATGTAGCTTGAGTTTTATTAAGTGCCATATAATAATCAATTTTATTTGCTTCAATAATGTGTTCATGAGAAATAATCTGAACAAACAAATAACCATGTTTTAAAAGCAATAAATTAGTTAGTAATCTGCTTGTTCTACCATTTCCGTCCTGAAATGGGTGAATTGCTAAATACTCAAAAATAAAATTAGCAATAATGATTAAAGGGTGCTTAGTTTTACTATCAACCGTCCAATTGTACCAATCTATTAACTCCTGCATTTCTTTTTTACTAGATAAGGTGGAGTTGGATCAAATATTGTACCGACTACATTACCATTATGATCTTTTGCTTCTACTGCTTCTACACGATTTGATCCAAATTTATAATTTCCTTTATGTCTTGCGTCTTTTTCACTATGAACCAACATATCATTATGTAACTTTAATATAAATGATTCCGTAATACTAATTTCTTCATAATTATTAAAGATAAATTCAAGACACTTTAAATATCCAACTATTTCTTGCTCATCACGAGTCTTAAATTTTTTAACACTTAGATTTTTATATAAACTTTCGACTTGCTCATCAGTAAGTTTATTACCTTCAATACGATTGGAGGAGCCGGTTGAAGTGATAATTACTGAACGTGTAAGACGATCTAGTGTTTGAGGTAAGATTTGTCCCGTAATATACCAACTATTTTTTACTCCTTCAATTTCAGAAATTTTTGTATAAATTTCTTCAATTACTGAAGGATTAAGATTTAGTCTTTTATGTATACGAAAATCTTGTAGATTCATTTCACTATTTTTACATGAGTACTATGTGAAATAATGTTAGATAATGTGAGTAAAGTCAATATATTCTTATTTTATTTTTAATAATCTAACGTTATGTCTACCGCCTTCAAATTTAGTGGTTAAAAACTTATCTATAATATCAAACACTATTTTGTGATCTATGGTTTTTGCTCCGAGTATTAAGATATTAGCGTCATTATGAGCTTTAGCGTTTTCAGCGGTTAACATATTATGGCACAAAGCTGCTCTTATTTTCGAGCTACGATTAGCGGCTATAGACATACCAATTCCTGTATCACTAATTAAAATACCGATAGGAGCTGATTTTTCAATAATAATATCTACTACTTTCTTAGCATAATCAGGATAATCAACGGTTTGTGTATTATTTGTTCCGCAGTCATAAACCTTTAAAGATTTCTGCTCTAAATAATTGATAATTTCAGACTTAAGCTCATAACCTGAGTGATCACTAGCTATGACAATATTATAAGTTTTCATAGTTAATTTTTTGATGGAAAATAATGATAAAAATTATATACTATGTAAGATTTGTTTTCTAATGTAAATAATAGTTTTGTTAAATATATGAAATATCCTGTTGCACTTAGTATCGTTATATGTTTTTGTTTAGTTGCTTGTGTTGAACAGCCGCCTGCTCCAATTGAGTATAAAGTAGGAGATGTTACTGCAAATAATAATTCTACCGAATTAGAACACGATGAGGGGTTGATAGTTCAAAGAACTATGGAAGACGATTCCGTATCAGAAAAAGTTAGCGGTAGACTTGAAGAACCAAAGGCAAAAATTATAGAAGATGATAATGATGATATTGAGATTCCTATATCTCGGAATGAAGATGAAGAAGAGATAGAGCAGTCAAACTTTGTAAAACCGTTAAACGGGGTAATTATTACCGAGTTTAAAGCCGGTAAAAGTAAAGGGATAGATATTGCCGCTAAAGAATATAGCGAAGTTAAATCGATAGAGGCAGGAACGGTAATATATTCAGGTTTTAATAAACAATTCGGTAATTTAGTAATAGTTAAATTAGATAAAGACGATTTAGAAGTAGCATATGCGAGTTTAGACGATTTGTTACTTAAAAAAGGTGATAAAATTACTAAAAATAGTGTTATCGGACATGTAGAACATAAGTTATATTTTGCGATGCGTAAAAACAAAATAGCAGTTGATCCGAGTAAATATATAGAATTTTAAATGGAAGATTCTATTACTCTTACTAAATACGGTGAACCTCAAAATGTTATAGTAAGGAGGAGTGGTAAAGCTAAAAATATAGCCATACGAATTACGCCTAAAGGTGCAGAGCTTGTATTACCTCTTAAGACAAAGCTAGAGAAAGGTCATAATTTTCTGTTAAGTAAAGAATATTGGGTTAGGCAAAAATTACGCCGTAATGTAACTGTGATACCAAAGGATGAAGATAAGATTTCTATTTTGGGAAAATCTTATGAAATAATACATCTTGATTCGTCTAAAAATCAGATAAAACTAAATGATTCTACGTTAGAAGTATATTGTAGTACGATACTAAAAACTTAGTATAGAAGTATTCCTTAAAAAGACATTATTAGCAGAAATAAAAATAATAGTAGAGAATATATCTAAAAAACATAATTTGACTTATTCCAATATTAGAATAATGGAAAATGTTACTCGCTGGGGAAGCTGTTGTAGCAAAGGGAATCTTGCTTTTAATTGGCGAGTAGTTTTTGCTCCCTTTGAAGTACTGAAATATTTAGTAGCTCATGAAATGGCACATTTAAAAGAAATGAATCATAGCGAAAATTTTTGGGAGCTAGTTGAGGATATATATCCTGAATACCAACCGGCAAAATTATGGCTAAAAAGAAACGGTAAAAATTTATATAATTATTTGCCATGAGATGTCATCCCGCGGCTTGTTCGATGTTGCCTGCATGGATACTTAATCGTCATTGCGAGGAAAAACTGTAAGTTTTGACGAAGCAATCTCAGG
>NZ_MXAX01000157.1:3645-6399 GCF_019249195.1 Rickettsia sp. TH2014
TATTATTTCATGAGATTGCCACGCAGCCTATGGATGCTCGCAATGACGAGGTGGTATCCACGCAGACAACGCACTTCCGCGGGAATGACATCCTAATAAAAATAAAATACCTATTTATGAGGATAGAATGAATAACACCACAAAAAGAGCAACAGTTCCGGCACTTGAAGAAATCTTATACGAGCCTATAAAAGTGTTGGATCACGGTTTTATTAGAGTTATCGATTATATGGGAGATGATAGTGCTATAGTACAAGCAGCACGCGTATCTTACGGTAAGGGTACGAAGCAGCTAAATCAAGATAAAGGGCTGATAAACTACTTGCTTCGTCATTATCATACTACTCCTTTTGAGATGTGCGATATCAAGTTCCATATTAAATTACCGATATTTATTGCAAGACAATGGATTAGGCATAGAACAGCTAGTGTTAACGAATATTCGGCAAGATACTCTATTTTAGGCAACGAATTTTATTTACCAGAACCGGCAAATATTGCTTCCCAATCTGCCGTAAATAAACAATGTAGGGAAGGGGATAGCTTACCGAAAGAAGTGGCTGAAAAGGTTCTTGCAATTTTAGAAGAAGATGCTAAACAGTGTTACGGGCATTATAAAGAGCTAATGAATGCCGATGAAGATGGTAATATTATAGATGAGAATACCACAGGAATAGCAAGAGAGCTTGCCCGTATGAATTTAACTTTAAATTATTATACGGAATGGTATTGGAAAATTAATTTACATAATTTACTTCATTTTTTAAGGTTACGTGCCGACCCTCACGCACAATATGAAATTAGAGTTTATGCTGAAAAAATGCTTGAGATAGTCAAAGCTTGGGTTCCTTTTACTTACGAAGCTTTTGAGGAATATCGTTTGCAGGGAGCAAATATTTCACGTAAAGGTTTAGACGTAATCAAAAGAATGATAAAAGGTGAAAAAGTCACCCATGAAACTAGTGGTATGACTAAAAGAGAGTGGGAAGAACTAATGAAGATTTTTGGGTAATGGATACTCGATGAACTTGAAAAATTGGCTACGTCGTTCTACAAGTTCTGCGGTGCTCACGTATTAAGTATACGCTCCGCTCCTCGACTTGTGAACTCCTTGCTCTTTTCCAAGTTGATCTTCGTATCCCAACTCTTCATTTCGTAGGAATGACATAGAGTTACAACAACCATAACGGAATTTGATAAAAAGGAGTATTTTGAGTGAGAAATATTATATATTTTATACTATCACTATTGTTTAGCTTTACCAGCTATGCGCTTGAAACAATAAATATTGAGCATGGGCGAGCTGATCCGACGCCTATAGCGGTCAATAAATTTGATGCCGATAATTCTGCCGATGATGTATTAGGTGGTGATGTGGTTAGAGTTATCTCTAATGATTTAAAACTTTCGGGGTTATTCCGTTCTATTTCCTCTGCATCTTTTATAGAAGAGAAGACAGGAATAGAATATAAACCGCTTTTTTCTGCGTGGCGTCAAATTAATGCTAGCCTTTTAGTAAACGGTGAAGTTAAAAAACTAGAAAGCGGTAAGCTTAAAATTAGCTTTATATTATGGGATACGTTGCTTGAAAAACAGCTTGCCGGCGAAATTCTTGAAGTACCGGAAAATTTATGGCGAAGAGCAGCACATAAAATTGCCGATAAAATTTATGAAAAAATTACCGGTGATGCCGGTTATTTTGATACTAAAATAGTGTATGTATCAGAAAGCGCTTCTTTACCGAAAATAAAAAGAATTGCTTTGATGGATTATGACGGCGCTAATCATAAATACCTTACCAATGGAAAGTCCCTAGTATTAACCCCAAGATTTGCTCGTTCAGCGGATAAGATTTTTTATGTTTCATACGCAACTAAAAGAAGAGCCCTTGTTTATGAAAAGGATTTAAAAACAGGTAAAGAAAGCATAGTAGGTGACTTTTCCGGTATATCTTTTGCTCCTAGATTTTCACCAGATGGTAGAAAAGCTGTAATGTCGATAGCTAAAAACGGCTCGACGCATATTTATGAAATTGACCTTGCTACTAAACGGCTTCATAAATTAACTGACGGATTCGGTATTAATACCTCCCCTAGCTATTCACCGGACGGTAAAAAAATTGTGTATAATTCTGATAGAAACGGTGTGCCTCAATTATATATCATGAATTCGGACGGAAGTGACGTTCAGCGTATTAGTTTCGGTGGAGGTTCTTACACTGCTCCTAGTTGGTCGCCTAGAGGAGACTATATAGCATTCACTAAAATTACTAGAGGAGCTGAAGGAAAAACCTTTAATATCGGAATTATGAAAGCATGCCCCCAAGATGATGAGAACAGTGAAAGAATAATAACAAGCGGATATTTAGTCGAAAGCCCTTGTTGGTCGCCTAACGGACGAGTTATTATGTTTGCTAAAGGTTGGCCGTCGAGAGCTAAAGCTTCGGGGAAAAATAAAATTTTTGTAATTGACCTAACGGGTCATAATGAAAGAGAAATTATAACACCGGCGGATGCTTCTGATCCTGAATGGTCAGGCGTGCTGAATTGATTTTTTTGTCATTATTGTCATTGCGAGTGACTAAAGGCGTTGTTGCACGGCTCAAAAAATGCCCTCGGTGTCATTCCCGCATGGATATCTAATCGTCATCCCCTCGCAAGGCGTTGTTGCGTGGAGATTAAAAAAAGTCAATATAGCGCTTAGTGTATAAAAATAATTGGTCGTGCCTCCGTATTGCAGTTTAGAGTAAATAGT
>NZ_MXAX01000158.1:0-4700 GCF_019249195.1 Rickettsia sp. TH2014
TTTTTTGATTTAGATTCATCTCTAATCCTCCATTNNNTATTATCTTAATTTTACTAAATGTAAGATTAAATCTCAACTATTACACTTATTGAACGTATAGCTTTTTAATAGGCGTAACTGCAATATGGAGGCATGACCCAACAGCATTTGCTTTATCGGCCGATATTTTAATTCCAAGTCCTCCAACCGCTATTTGAATAATATCGCCGTTATTAAATACTCCTCCTACAAGACCGGCACCGGTACTCAAGCTTACGCTACCGAGATTAGGAATTGTTGCTCCTGCAGCATTAGAGCTAGTGAATAATGTTCCGCATAATGATGCCGTTGTTAGAAATTTTCTTAATATTTTTGATTTTTTCATTAATATTAACCCCAATACATTAATTATTTTTTAATAAATATTAGTAATTAGTTAAAAAATATTAATATATTTTATATAGATAAAGTTAATTTTAATTAATAATTAGTAATGATTAATAATTTGTAGCAACTTTTTTACAACAATAGATTTTTGGGATTATTTATAGGATAGTAATAAATTTTATGGATTGAACCACAACCGAAAGATTGCGGCGCTATTGCATGGTTCGGTTTTTCCGTAATTGCGAGAAGGCACTGCCCGTGTGGATACCAATGTCATTCCTGCGAAAGCAGGAACCCAGCATAAAGCGAGATAAATCGAGCTTTTAATTTCAAAAATTTGCTGTATTTATATTTTTTTTCTGGCTTCCTGCTTTCGCAGGAATGACATCGAGGGTTCTTTAAAAATTATCCAGTACTATCGTATGACCGATTTCTATTTATTTATCGGGGTTTCTACCAAAGCATGCTTAAGTACTTGGTCGATATTTGATACGGATATAATTTCTAGGCTTTCTTTTATATTCGGCGGTATATCTTTTAAGTCTTTAACATTCTCCTCAGGAATTAATACGGTTTTAATCCCTCCCCTACTCGCAGCAAGTAACTTCTCTTTAAGACCACCGATAGGTAAAACATTTCCTCTTAAAGTAATTTCACCGGTCATTGCTACAGTGCGGTGTACGGGTATTTTAGTCATTAACGAAACAATAGTAGTAAACAAAGCACAGCCGGCAGACGGTCCATCTTTTGGAATCGCTCCGGCCGGTACGTGAATGTGGATATCAAAATCTTTATAATTATCGTATTTTAATCCAAAATTTGTTGCTCTGCTTCTAAAACAACTATAGGCAGCCATTGCCGATTCTTTCATAACATCACCGAGTTTTCCGGTGGTCTTTATTTCACCTTTCCCTAGAAATGCTAAAGCTTCTATAGTTAAAAGCTCTCCTCCTACTTCAGTATAAGCAAGTCCTGTAGTACTACCTATTTGGTCTTCTTTCTCGGCAAGCCCGAAATTATATTTTTTAGCTCCTAAAAATTCTTCAAGATTATTACTATCTATGGTAATATGCTTAACATTTTTATCTGCTAAAATTTGCTTTAATGCTTTTCTAGTTAATGCTCCTATTTCACGCTCTAAAGCTCTTACACCTGATTCCTTGGTATAATATCTAATTAAATCCAAAATTGCCGCTTCGGATATAGTAATTTCATCTTTCTTAATTTTATGTACTTTAAATTGTTTTGGAACTAAATAATTTTTGGTGATTTGGAGCTTTTCTTCCTCTACATAACCGGAAATATATATTTTTTCCATCCTATCACTTAAAGCTCTAGGTAAATCATGAGAGTTAGCAGTAGCAATAAATATTATATTTGATAGATCATATTCTACTTCTAAATAATGATCAACAAAGTGACTATTCTGCTCAGGGTCTAATACCTCAAGCAAAGCGGATGCCGGATCACCTCTAAAATCAGAACTCATTTTATCGATTTCATCAAGCAGCATTACAGGATTACTAGTCTTAACTTTCTTAAGTTGACCTAAAATTTTACCGGGCATTGATCCAAGGTAAGTTTTTCTATGCCCTCTGATTTCTGCTTCGTCTCTAACACCGCCAAGAGCAAATTTAGTGTATTTTCTGCCCATTCCTTCGGCAATAGATTTTACAAGTGAAGTTTTACCGACCCCTGGCGGACCTATCAAACATAATATAGGTCCTCTAATTTTACTTGAACGCTGTAATACCGCTAAATATTCTATAATTCGCTCTTTAACTTTTTCGAGTCCAAAATGGTCACGATTTAAAATTTTCTCCGCTTGGTTAATATCTATTTTGCTATTATCATATTTACCCCAAGGCAAACTTAGCAAAGTCTCAAGATAATTACGCGTCACTCCCGACTCTGCCGACATTTGATTCATACTGCGGAGTTTTTTAAGCTCTGATTCTGCTTTCTCTTTAGCTTCTTTAGATAATTTTAACCTTTTAATTTTTTTCTCGATATCGGCAAGTTCCGATTTATCTTCATCAAGCTCCTTTTGAATAGCTTTCATTTGTTCGTGCAGATAATAATCACGCTGCGTTTTTTCGATTTGCTTTCTTACTCTTTGCTGTAATGCCTGCTCGATTTCTGAATTTACTATATTAGAAGTAAGCGTACTAATAACCGTAGTGATACGCTTAAAAGGACTAGTTTCTTCTAATAAATGCTGCTTTGCCTCAAGTGAAGTTATAAGATGTGAAGCTAATATATTTATAATATTTATAAAATTAGTGCTATTACTTATTTCTTTATTGATAGTTTCAATAATTTCCGCATTAACTTTTTTATCATTAATCGCATATTTACTAAATAATTGTACTGCATTATCCACTAATGAACGCATGTTATTAACGTCAAATATTTCTTCATCCGGAATAATTTCATAATTTGCTTCAAAAGCATCGTTGCCTTTGATATTGCTTAGCTTTACTCTTGCTACTGCTTCTATTAAGATTTTTGCCGTATTATTAGGCAACTTCACTATTTGGATAATCTTGGCAAGTATAGCTGTGTTATAAAGTTCATGTTTACTAGGGTTTTCTTGATCAAATTTTTTCTGTAAAGTTACTAAAATATATTTACTATTATCTTCCTCAGAAACGGTAGTATGAGATAACGCTTGCAGCGATTTTTGTCTACCCACGAAAATAGGAGCAATTACTCCCGGGAATACTACCATATCTCTTAATGCCATAAGCGGCAGGGATTTTTTATTCATCAATTAAAACCTTTTAAAATGTCTAATTATTAACTATATAATATAGTATAAATGCGATTTCAAGCCATCTTTATTAATTATATTTATGAATTTATTACTACAATCTTCTCAAAATGTAGCTACTGCACATAATAGAATAAAACAATATCTACATTTAACTCCAATCGTTCACTCTGAAAGCTTAAATGAGATGCTCGGTCATGAGATTTTTTTTAAGGTTGAATCATTACAAAAAACCGGTGCATTCAAAGTTAGAGGAGTATTAAATCATTTATTAGAATTAAAAGAGCAAGGAAAATTACCTGATAAAATAGTCGGTTATAGTACGGGTAACCATGGGATTGGGCTTGCTTATGCAAGTAAATTATTCGGTATTAAAATAAGGATTTATTTACCGTTAAATACTTCAAAAGTAAAACGGCAAGCGGCTCTTTATTACGGCGGTGAAGTGATATATACAGATACTCGACAAGAAGCAGAAGAAAGAGCAAAAGAAGATGAAAAGCAAGGATTTTACTATATACATCCTTCCGATAGTGATTCTACAATAGCAGGTGCCGGCACATTATGCTATGAAGCATTACAACAACTAGGCTTTAGTCCTGATGCTATTTTTGCCTCTTGCGGCGGCGGCGGTTTAATTTCCGGCTCATATCTTGCCAAGGAATTAATATCACCGACAAGCTTGTTAATAGGTTCAGAACCGCTTAAGGCAAATGATGCTTATTTATCGGTTAAAAACGGCTCAATATATAGATTTGATAATGCACCGACTACCATCGCAGACGGTCTTAAAACCTTGAGTGTATCAGCTCGTACATTTGAATATCTGAAAAAACTTGATCATTTTTATTTAGCAGAAGAATATGAAATATATTATTGGACAGCGTGGCTTACTCATTTACTTAAAGTTATATGCGAGCCGTCAAGTAGTATAAATATGGTTTCAGTGGTAAATTGGTTAAAAACACAATCCAAACCTCAAAAATTACTAGTACTAATCTCAGGGGGTAATATTGACCCTATTCTTTATAACGAGCTATGGAAAGAGGAGTGTTTAACCGTCCCACCAAGCATTACTAACTAAAGGTAAATATCGTCATTGCGAGAAGAAACTGTAAGTTTCGACGAAGCAATCTCGGATATTTGAAGATAATTGATTTACTCTTGGGACGAACTGCTTACTATCTTCATTAAATTTCTGATTTTTATCTTCTTGAATAATAAATTTTTCATATTTTTCAAGTTTTTCCGGAGTGTTTTTAGGATCTTGTTTTAAGATTTCTATAGCTTTATCTTTTACAGCCTGTGCATATTGCTCTTTAGGTATAGAATTTCCACTTACGCTATTAATGCTTCTTTAGTTGCTCTTATAGGATCAGCAAAGATTTCTTCTTCATCCTCTATACCCATAAATGATAATTCATCAAAAGGCCCCCCTTTATTTAGAGGAAGTACAAAACCTTTAAGTGCTGCCTCGGCCCTTGCGACATCAAACTTTAACTTATCTGCTGCACTAGGTATTAGTTTTGGATCGTGCCTCCGTATTGCAGTTTAGAGTAAA
>NZ_MXAX01000159.1:0-1317 GCF_019249195.1 Rickettsia sp. TH2014
TTTTTTGATTTAGATTCATCTCTAATCCTCCATTNNNTATTATCTTAATTTTACTAAATGTAAGATTAAATCTCAACTATTACAGATAAAACATATCTTGCTTCTTCTCATAATCCTCAAGAAATATTTATATATGCTCATGGAATGGAGTATTTTGAAAAAAATTTATTATCACAATTAAGGTTAAATTTATTTCAAGAAAATAATACTTGCAATCTCTCTGAACAACTAGCGCATAACGTTCTGACAAAAATAGTAAAAAATACTATAGGAGATCACCTTAATATTGTGCATATATTTTCCTGTCATTCTGGTGCGTCTCACATAATTTAAAAGATATTGAGGGCAATGTTGTATTATGTACTTATATTCCGGCTACAAATACTACAAAGGCAGGGATAGATAATCTGTTGTTTGATAAAAACTGTAACTCAGAGAGTTTAATTGATTTTATAGTAAAAAATCTACCGTTATTAACAGTCGTCGGCTTTTCTATTAGTTACAAATTAAATAATAATATGCATAGTTTGGCTTTTGATCATAAAACTATAAAAACAATGGACATGAATAGTTTTTCAGAATTCTTGCAAGAACAATATCAAAAAGTAAAAGAATTTTATAAAGAACTCAAGGAACATTTTTCTCAGGAGCATCTAAATTCAGAGCTATTACCAGATTATGATTTTTCGGAGAAGATATATACAAGTAACGAGTTAGAGGAGGCGTTTGGCACAATACTTAATTTATATAATCAGAGTTTAAGCGGTCAAGAAATGTTAACTATTTTAAATATGATAAATAAGGTCGATCTTACATATCTTTTTTGTGATCTTATTAGTGAAAACGGTTGTGAAATTATATTACTTGCTGAAACAATACTTAATAAAATAAATGATGATCCTAGTCGATATATATCTCATGCTATTAAATCTCAGACTCCATTTGCAGTTGAAACACTATTGAATAAAACAGGAAAAATTGAGGATATAAAGTTGAATCTATATCTAGGGAAAGCTATAGAAACAGGTTATTTGCATATAATTAAAATGATAGTCGATAAAATATTGATAAAAAATAACCTTGATATAGCTTTTAATCGTCAGTTTGAGATTCAACAGAAGAATCAAATAATTGAATTAATCTCTTCAAAAATTGATAATATTAGTGATTTAAGGGCAATAAAGTAATTGAATCATGTAACTTACCGGCTATTAAAATGGTACTTAATAGCAATAAAGATAGCACATAAGGAGCTAGAATCAGCTCTTAAAACAAAAAACTCAGAAGTTAGGTCATGCCTCCATATTGCAGTTACGC
>NZ_MXAX01000160.1:0-6271 GCF_019249195.1 Rickettsia sp. TH2014
TCTAAGCGCTATATTGACTTTTTTAATCTCCACGCAACAATGCTTACGCGGGAATGACGATTAGGTCGACGCCAATTTTTCAAATTAAACGAGTATACTACAGCTTCTCAGCATGTGAGCTTAAATAATGTGCTACACCTTCATGTGATGGGGTAATTGCTTCCTCACCTTTATGCCAGCCGGCAGGACAAACTTCGCCGTGCTTTTGATGATGAGTTAAAGCATCAATTACTTTTAATGCATAATTAACATCGCGACCAATAGGTAAGTCGTTAACTAGCATGTGACGTACTATGAAATCCTTATCAATTAAAAAAGTTCCACGCAAAGCAACACCATCTTCATTAAGTACGTTATATTTTGAAGAAATATCCTTTTTTATATCGGAAACCATTGGAAATTGTACTTGTCCAAGCCCTCCTTTATTATGCGGAGTATTTTTCCAAGCTAAATGGCTAAAATGAGAATCAATGCTAACAGCTACTACTTTAGTACGTCTTTCGGTAAATTCACCAAGCTTATTGTGAAATGCTATAATTTCCGATGGACAAACAAAAGTAAAATCCAGGGGATAAAAAAATAACACTATATTATCCCCTGCAGCATAATCGCTAAGTTTAAACTTTTCGTCTATATTATTATTAGGCATAATAGCTTTAGCTGTAAAATCCGGAGCGGTTTTGCCGACAAATACTGACATATTCATAACCTTTTATTAATTAATAATCTGATATCATATATAAAACTAATTATTATTACAATAATAAATCTTTATAAATTGCTACTTATCTTTTTTCTTTTCTGAAGAAGCTTTTAATTGGTTAAATATAGTTAACGCTCCAGTTACAAAACTACTAGGTTCTGAAAGGTTTGCAGGTAAAATTACGGTGTTGGTATCTTTAGCCAAATTACCGAATGCACTAATATACTGCTCAGCTATTTTAAGAGCTACTGCATCGCTTCCTCCTGTTTTTTGTACGGCAGCTGCGACAATCTCAATACTATTTGCCGTAGCGGTAGCGACTAAGCCTATTGCTTCAGCTTCACCTTTTGCTCTGTTAACTTGATCCGTATAAGAAGCTTCTGAATTCAGTACGATTTGTGCTTTTTCACCTTCTGCATGGTTAATTTTTGCTTGTCTATTACCTTCCGACTCTAGAATTTGAGCTCTTTTTTGACGCTCTGCAGCTACCTGCAATTCCATAGCTTTAAGGATAGTTTGAGGAGGCTGTATATCTTTAATTTCATAACGCATACATTGTATGCCCCAATTTATAGCAGCCTGATTAATAGCTGCTACAATCGCTACGTTTAAAGTTTCGCGCTCTTCAAAAGTTCTATCTAAAGGGAGTTTACCGATTTCCGAACGCATAGTAGTTTGAGCAAGCTGCGTTATGGCATAGTAAGGATTGTTAACCCCGTAAGATGCTGCCATCGGATCAATAATTTTAACATATAAAACACCGTCGATAGATAATGTTACGTTATCGTTTGAAATAGCTGTTTGAGCGGTAACGTCTATAGCTTCTTCTTTTAAAGTATGTTTGTATGCTACTCTCTGAATGACAGGGATTAGTAAGTTTAAACCGGGTTGTAGTACTTTGTCAAACTTCCCCAATTTCTCCACTACCCATGCTTGTTGTTGAGGTACAACTTTAACCATTTGTATTATAACTAAAATCGCTATAATACTGAAAATTAATAATGCATATTCCATAATTCAATACCTTTTTTATTTCCACTCTATATTATTTTTAATTATAAAAAAAGGATTTAAATTAAACGGTACTTAATTATATATTTTTTTATCTATGAAATAAGTTTTAATTAATTTGAGTAAGGGAAGAATATTTGAATATTCTTCAAGTTGTTCATTTATATTTTTTATCTCATTTAAAGCACTATTAAAATCTTTCTGTAATCAATAAGTTTCAGCGGTTTTATTTTGTTCTAGTATTTTAAGTAAAATACTTTGGAAAAATCTATAATAATAGTCGTCTAGTTTAGGTATATCAGACATAATAATAAATCATATAATTATTGAGATTTTAATTTATATATAAATTTTTTAATAATTCAATAATTTTTAACTAGATTTACATATACTTAAGTCTTTATCTATTATGTCGGAATCTATATTTAAACAGTCAAGGATTGAATGAAATACATAATCATGGTTAATTTTGGTATTAGCACAATTTTTAATTGAGTCTACCGATTCAGGATATTTTTCTCTAAAATCATCTGATACCCAAACTATAAGTGGCACTGTTATTTGTTCTGCAAGTAGTGAACCACCGTGACCGTAATAACCATTTTCTCCAAGTGATTCACCATGATCGGATACATATAATAAAAATGCTTTTTTACCTTTAAGCAAATCTATTAAATTAGATAATAAAATCGGTGTATAAAATTGAATTATCATAACTGTTAACTAACTCAAGCTTATCGCAATCGCTTGCACCTCCCTTAACCTTAATAGGACAGGTGGGGGTAAAACGTTCAAATTCTTTAGGATATCTTGCGTTATAGTTCCAGTGACTTCCTGAGGTATGAACTACTAAAAATTGTTTCTCTGAATTTGTTATTATTTCTTTTATAAAAGGCAATATTTTTTCATCATGAGCATTTAGAGAGAATAGGGCAGAGCCACCCGGTACTATAGTAAAATTAATATCATTATATATATACTGAGGTCAAAATTTGCAAAACTCCTCATTAAAGTTTGGGTACCAATCCAAGTAGTATGAAAGCCAAGATTTGTTAAAATTGATAAAAATCTGTTCTCTTGTCTAGTATTTTTAATTTGACTTGCAGGATAACGTGAAAGTAATGACGGTACGGAAAGAGAGGTAAGATTAGAAGAGGATTTAGCTTTGAAAGAAATTAGGTTTTGAGTAGTCTTTAAATAAGGAGTCGTATCTCTTTCATAACCGTTAATATCGAAATGATCAAATCTTGCCGATTCTCCTATAACTAAAACACCTATAATATCTTTATCTGACATATCTATAAAGTTATATTACTTACTAATATCTATACAGGCATAATTTTTACCGGTTAGGTTTCCGGCAAAGTTAAGGTAGCTATTATGTAAATACTGAATGGGACAATAATTTTTTAGTATCTTAAATGAAGGAGTAATAATATTATATACAAAAATAAGTAAGCAAGCGGCAGATAATAATTTTGTTACGAATGATTTAGAATTTTCGGCGGCAAAAGATTTGAGAGTACAAAAACAGCTAAAAAGGCAAAAAATTATCCATATTATTAATTTAATGCTGACTAATTCATAAACTTCGTTTAAATCCGTTGAGAAAAAACTACCTATTACTTGTTTAGTAGGATTGATTTTGAAGAAATAAATGTAATAACTAGCAATAGCGGATGTTATAAATAAAAACCCTACGCCGATTTTTAACACTAATGTATGTATGCTAAGACCAAAAAATGCTATAAAAGAAAATATATAAATATAACAAAAATCTTTTGATAATTCTAATATCCCTCTAAAAATCGTTGCTTTATAATAATCAAATTTATAAATCATTATTGCGGTATTAAATAACAAACAATAAATAAAGGCTAAAATCGCTGATAATTTAATTAATTTCGTATCTAAATGCTTTTGAATAGTTTTTAGCATATATAATAATTAATAAAGTAATTTTTATAACTACCATGATCATAAAAAATCTTCAAGAATTTTATCCGCTTTTAATACCAAATGCTCCACTTATTGCTATTGATTACGGAAGCAAAAAATTAGGAATCGCATTATCTAATCAAGAACGTAATATTGCTATGCCCTTAAACACTATAATTGAGATAAATAAAAAAATCGTTATCACTTCCTTACTTAATATTATAGAAAAATATAAAGTTTGCGGTGTTGTAGTAGGTCTACCGATTGATATGAACGGAGCAGTAACAGAGCAAACAAATATAGTAATAAAATTTGCAGAAGAATTAACAAAATCTATAAACTTGCCTATATATTTACAGGATGAAAGACTAACTACAAAAGCTGCGAATAATTTTCTTAAATCATTCGGTGTTAAAAGAAAAGACCGTAATAACAATGATGATGCAGTAGCTGCTAGTATGATTCTTGAAACCGTGCTTGATTCTATGAAAAAACTTTAATTAGGAAAGAATTGAGGAGTTGTTGCATGCATCGAAAAACCTACTCAATGTCATCCCCGTAAAAGCGCACAACTGTCCGAAGTTAAAATGAGCAAAAGCTATTTAATAGCTAAAAATGATATTTTTAACGTAAAACATTAAAAATACTACCAGTAATAATTGTAAAAACCATTGCTTATTCTACTTATTTTTCAACTTCGGACAGTTGTGGTAAAAGCGGGGATCCAGAAAAATAACTTCAATATCCGATATAGAAGTTGTATATTCAACAAAATAAGCCTATAAAAACTTGTTTTTATAGGCTTTTACTTCTTTCCCGCCTACGCGGGAATGACATAAAACAGTCCATGCAACAACACTAAGAATTTATGACAAACAAATTACCTACTATTTCACCTAGTCAAATTCTACTTGAAGAATTTATGGAACCTATGGGTATTAGTCAAAGTAAGCTTGCTCGTGATATTGATGTACCTGTTACTAGAATCAATAATATAATTAAGCATCATCGTTCAATTAATGCTGATACGGCACTCCGCTTAGGTAAATATTTTAATGTTAATCCTCGTTGATGGATGAATATGCAAAATCAATATGATTTAGAACTTGCAAAAGATGAAGGTTGGAAAGTTAAAGAAAGTAGAATAAGAACCTTTTCTATGACAAGTTAATTATTTTTTATGATAGTACAAAAAAGTTATATTGATAATAACGGTAGACTAGTTATTCCTATAAAAGTAAGGTAGAAATTAAAACTTAAAATAGGAGATAAAGTAACAATTAAGTATAACAATTCAGAATTAATAATATCAAGTTTTTATTCAAATATAGAAAAAGCAAGAAACATACTGGATAAGTATAAAGATATTGATTTATATAAAGAATTAAAGCTTATGAGAAAAGAAGAGGATATAAATTAATTCGTTGATAATTATATAATTTCTAGCTTTTCAAAAACCTTATTGTAAAGATATATTATTTATGATAGAAACTATGCAAAATAAATAAAATATATCATGAAAATATTAATTCTAGGTGTTACCGGTATGCTGGGTAACAGTATGTTTAGATTTTTAAGTCAGGATAGTAAGTTTGACGTTTATGCGACAGCTCGAAATAATCCCGCTCGTTCTTATTTTTCTAAAGATTTATCCGATAAATTAATTACAAATGTAGATGTTGAGAATCATGATTCGTTAGTTGAAGTATTTAATAAAGTAAAACCCGAAATCGTCATAAATTGTATAGGGCTCACAAAACAACTAGCTGATGCAAACGACCCGTTAAAAGCATTGCCAATAAATAGTTTGTTACCACATAGGCTAGCTAATTTATGTAAATTAGCTAATTCAAGGTTAATCCATATTAGTACGGATTGCGTGTTTTCAGGAAAAAAAGGTAATTATAAGGAAAGTGATTTTCCGGATTGCTATGATCTTTACGGTCGTTCTAAGTTTCTTGGCGAAGTAGATTATCCTCATGCTATCACTTTGCGTACTTCAATTATAGGTCATGAACTAGCGAGTAATAGAAGCTTAATCAATTGGTTTTTAAGTGCAGAAGGGCAAGTGAAAGGTTTTGAAAAAGCTATTTATTCAGGATTCCCGACAGTAGAGCTTGCAAGAATAATAAGGGATTTTGTATTACCGAATAAAGAACTGCATGGGCTTTATCATGTTGCATCAAAACCGGTTAATAAGCTAGAATTGTTAAAATTAGTAGCAGAAATATATAATAAAGAAATCGATATTATTCCGTCAGATGAGCTTGTGATAGATCGCTCAATGGATAGCACACGTTTTAATGAAGCGACGGGCTATAACCCGCCAGGGTGGCCTGAGCTTGTAAAGCGTATGTGTGAATTTGGGTAAATCGTCATTGCGAGCAGTCGTAGACTGTGTGAATACCGAGTCGTCATTGCGAGAAGAATTACGTAGTAATTCGACGAAGCAATCTCAGGAGTTTGTTATTATCTCATGAGATTGCCACGTCGCTTCGCTCCTCGCAATGACGATTTGGCGTCCACGCGAGGAGACCTTGTTGCGTAGATATAAAAAAAAGTAGCTGCGAACTAAGAAAAGTAGTAAAGCGACAAAAAACTTAACCACAAGTGTGTATG
>NZ_MXAX01000161.1:0-1324 GCF_019249195.1 Rickettsia sp. TH2014
TAATGCTATAGCTATATCTTCTTTAGTAAACACTGGCTTTGTATATGAAATACGACCAAATACTATCTCTGGATTTTCGTATATCTTTCTTGCATTCTCAGCTATTATTTCTTTGTTTTTTGCCTCAAGCTCAGTTGCCTTCATATAATGAGCAGGACCTTTGTGACGTGTTGGCTCTTGGTCTATTCCGAGCTCCTTAAACGACTTAGCAGTTACTCTAAAAGGCAAGCCTGCTTCCTCATATACTTTATTAATCTCGACCGCACACTGCTTTCTAAAATCATACACTGCCTTAGTGGTTTTAAGATCTCTTGCCTTAATCTTACTAAGTATTACTTCTCCATTTTCTAAACGCTCTAGTCTTCTTGTTAAAAACTGCAGATGTACATGCGGATTATCGGGATTATCGTAGTGAATATTAGCTTCGCATACTATGCCTCTAGCTCTTAAATTCTTATTTACATATTCCTCAACCAATTTTTTATTTTCTTCCTCACTTACTTCACGCGGTAAGGCAAAAATAATTTTTTCAGCAGTTCTAGAATCCTCCCTTTTTTCTCTAGCTTCTGCTGCGTTCCATAATTGCTCTCTATCCTGAAGCCATGTAACGTCTTCAAAACCTTCAGGTATGAATATTTTGCTATATACTACACCTTTCTTTTTTGTAAAATCATAAGTAATACTTATCTCTTCGCCACTATCCTTATCAATAGTTTTGTATACTATTTTACTTGCAGAAATATATGAAGCAGTAGCAACGGCATTTTGCCCTTTGCTTCTTTGTACAGACCCAATACTGAAGTGCATTAATGCCATGTTAACTACTTTTTAAACTATCATGTCTTCTAATTTCTTCGTTTTGCTTTAGGATTTCTAGTGATTTTTTATTATATCTAGGTCCTACATGACGTGTCGGGATTTTATCTATTCCAAGTGCTCTATATGACTTAGCACTCACTTTAAAAGATAATCCTGCTTCCTCATATATTTTGTTGATTTCAATTTCGCATTGCTCCCTTAAAATATATAAAAAAGCTATACTGCTAAATTCACGGTCTTTGCTGCGTACAAAAAATACTGTGTCATTATCTAAACGTTTTAATTTTCTAGTTAAACACAATATATTGACATGTGGATTCTCAATATTTTTATAATTAATATTAACATCACATACTAAACCACGTGCTACAATATTTTTCTGTACAAATTCTTCCGCTAGCTTGACATTTGCTTCTTTGCTTACTTCTTTTGGCAATGCAAATTCTATTAGTGTACCAGTAATAGAATCATCCCGTTTTTCTCTTGCTTCTGCTGCATTCCATAA
>NZ_MXAX01000162.1:0-2753 GCF_019249195.1 Rickettsia sp. TH2014
AAACTGCAATACGGAGGCACGACCTTATTTTTAATATCCTTTATTTGTTTTTCTGCTTTCTTTTTATCAAAATCTTCCGGCATAACTTCCCTCAAAATTTAAGTTAAAAATATATCTATAGTTGCATATATTTTATTTCAAAAAAAGTTAATAAAGAAAAATAGAGATAGAAGTAATTAAAAATTAACCAATTTGTGTTATAAAAACTTCATTACTTCTTCAGCGATGATTAGCTCTTCGTTTGTCGGCACAGCAAAAACTTTAACCTTACTATCAGATGTACTTATTAGATGTTCTTTTTCTTGGTTTTTTGCATCATCTATTTTAATGCCTAGCCATATAAGTTTTTTGGTAATCATTTTACGTATTACAGCGGAATTCTGTCCAACACCGGCAGTAAAAATTAGACAATCAAGCCCCTCAAGGGCAGCAGTTAACTTACCTATTTCAAGTACAATGCGATACACGAATAAATCTATAGCAAATTTAGCATCAGGTGAGTTACTGGCAAGCAAGGTACGCATATCAGAGCTTTCACCGGACATACCGAGTAATCCTGATTTCTTATATAGTAACTCAGTTACTTCTTTCGTAGTCATTTTCTCATGGTCGATAAGATATAACACTACTCCAGGATCAAGGTTGCCTGTCCTTGTACTCATCATAACACCATCAAGTACGCTAAAGCCCATGGAACTTGTTAGACTAAGACCATTTTTAATAGCACATAGACTACTACCGCTTCCTAAGTGAGCTATAATAGTCTTTGTAGGTAAATCTTCCTTCGTCATTTCTTTAAAATGGCTGCTAACATATTTATATGATAACCCATGAAAACCGTAACGAATTATCCCTTTATCATAATATTTTTTCGGTAAACCGAAAGCTTTTGTAATAGGCGGATTAGTAAAATGAAACGACGTATCAAAACATGCTATATGTAAGATTTCTTTATATTTTTGAAGAAATAAATCCAGTACCTGCAAATTATATGGTTGATGTAAAGGGCTTAGGGGTATTAATACTGTCAAATCTTCGCTAACTTTTTCATTAACAATAACCGGTTTATTAAAATTTTTCCCGCCATGGACAATACGGTGACCGGTTGCAATTAAATTGAGATTCTCTTGTTTTTTCCACCAATCTTCAAAAAGATCAATCATCATTTCAATAGCATCATCTTTAATGTCGGTAGCAGATTCCTGTTTTTTATTTATATGAAATAATATTTTATTGTCGTTCTTCTCTAAAAAAATATTATAAATTTTATCCTTAACTTTTTTATTCTGAATTTCAAAAATAGAAATTTTTAAACTAGATGAGCCGGCATTAGCTATTAAAATAACATCTTTCATATTATTTACCTGCTTGGATATGTAGCTTTGCCTTAGTGTGATTATAGATAAATGAAGCAAGTACACAGGAAATAACACGCATATCCATAGGATCGGCTCTACTTGTTAAAATAATAGGCACACGGGCTCCAAGAACGATACCCGCCATAACCGCTTGACCCAAATATTTTAGCTGCTTTGCAAGCATATTGCCTGATTCAAGATCAGGTACTACTAATATATCGGCATTCCCTGAAACCGAAGAACTAATGCCTTTTGCTTCTGCAGCAAATAAAGATATAGCATTATCAAACGCAAGCGGTCCATCAACTATAGCATTCGTAATTTGCCCTCGATCTGTCATTTTTGATAAAGCGGCGGCGTCAAGGGTTGTAGGGATTGCGGAGGTTACCGTCTCAACTGCTGACAATACCGCAACTCTAACCTGCTTGTCTTCTTTGATCATATGCATTAAATCAATAGCATTCTGCACTATATCACGCTTATCTTCTAAAGTAGGACGGATATTAATAGCAGCATCAGTAATAATAAAAGGCTTTGGGAACGTTGCAACTGCCATTAAAAAAGCATGGCTTATACGGCGTTCGGTACGTAGTCCATTCTCCTTATGAACTACTGCAGACATAAGCTCATCAGTATGAAGAGACCCTTTCATAATAGCCGCAACTTCTCTTTTCTTTGCAAGCTCTACGGCTTTTTTTGCTGCCTCGTGGCTATGCTCAACGTTAATTACTTGATAATCCTCAAGATCGACATTATTAACTTTTGCTACTGATTCAATTTTATGTTGCGGACCAATCAAGACTGGTTTTATTACATTAAATTGTGCTGCTCTAACTGCACCGAGTAATGATTCTTTATCGATTGGATGAACTACTGCAGTTTTAACAGGCTTAAAGCCGTCGGCTCTAAGTAATAGATCGATGAAATGCTTTGCTGCTTCATCAAAGTCAGGATCGTTGATTTCTTTTGGCGGAGTATAAGTAGTGCCTAATTTCTTAGCTAGAATTGCATCTAAAAAAGTCTCGTTTATTATATGTTGTTTCTTCATAAACCCCTTAATAAATTAATCACTAACTTAATTAGATAATATATAAGTTAATTAATAAAGGAGAAACTAGTTATTGTTTTTAGTGGAAATTTCTTAAGTGCCATTAACGCAACAGTGTATATCGATGTCATCCCGTGGTGGCTTGCCTACGTGGATCAAAAAATATCTTTAATGTCATTCCCGCAGAAGCGGGAATCTAGAAAAAAGGGAAATGTCATCCCGTGGCTTGACCACGGGATCCAGTCAAAAATACTAAAATTATTAGTATTTTTTTATTGTTTTTGTGGATCCCGTGGTCAAGCCATGGGGTGACAGTGAAAAGTACTGGATTCCTGCTTTCGCAGGAA
>NZ_MXAX01000163.1:0-2544 GCF_019249195.1 Rickettsia sp. TH2014
AAACTGCAATACGGAGGCACGACCTTATTTCTTTGTCTAATAATTGCTCTAATGCATATTTTACGGCATTGGGATAATCATTAAACGATGCTATAGCTATTTTATGACCGGATGATATGATGTTTTTAAAAAGACGTACTAATTGCTCTTCATTTTTCCAACCTAAGTTTTCATTATCTAAAAAATTTTCCATCAGCTCTATAGTGAATTTTTGTTCAAGCCTAGCTATTTCTTGATCACGTTCCTCATCATATGAGCTAAAAAAGCGATTCCGTATATTACGTGCTATTAAGCCTCCTAACCTCTCCCCTATATAATTATGCGAATGCCTTTTAACTAAAGTGTCGTCAAAATCAAATATAAATAGTGCTATATTATCGTTCATTAATTTCTCTTATTTTAAAGTTTGAAAATTCTTAGTAATTTTTATTCTGTAGTTAAACCAATTTCTTTTTCAAGAACTTTATTCCAATTTTTGGTATTTTAGTGTATAATACGGAAAACTATTGTAAACTTGTGAGAATTTTTAAAGATGACATCTATTCGTAATATAGCAATTATTGCCCACGTTGATCATGGGAAAACTACGCTTGTTGATAATATGCTTAAACAAAGCGGGACATTTAGAGCTAACCAAGCAGTAGCCGAGCGTGTTATGGATTCTAACGATCTTGAACGTGAGCGTGGAATAACAATACTAGCCAAATGCACTGCTCTTATGTGGAACGATATCCGTATTAATATCGTTGATACACCTGGACATGCTGATTTTGGCGGTGAAGTAGAACGCATATTAAGTATGGTTGACGGTGTTGTGTTACTTGTCGACGCTTCTGAAGGACCAATGCCACAAACAAAATTCGTACTTTCTAAAGCTTTAAATCTCGGCTTAAAACCTATCGTTGTTATTAATAAAATCGATAGAGACGACCAAAGAATTAAAGAAGTTATCGACGAAGTATTCGAGCTATTTGTGGCACTCGAAGCAAATAACGATCAGCTTGATTTCCCTATAGTTTACGCATCAGGTAGAGCAGGTAGAGCTTCTTTAAACTTTGATGATAAAATTAATCCTTTAGATAATTTAGCAGATGATTTAGCTCCACTTTTCGACCTAATAGTAAAACATGTACCAAAACCCGCAGCTGACGATAAAGCACCGTTTTCTATGCTTGTTACTACTAGAGAATATAATTCTTTCTTCGGTAGGGTTTTAACGGGGCGTGTACAAAGCGGCACTGTTAAAATCAATCAAAACGTAAAAGTATTAAATCGTGAGAATAAAGTACTTGAAACCGGACGTATCACTAAAATATTAGCATTTAGAGGTTTAGAGAGAATCGCTATAGATGAGGCTACAGCCGGCGATATTATTGCCGTAGCAGGCGTTGAAAACGCCAACGTTGCCGATACTATTTGTTCACCTGAAGTAACCGAAGCTGTATCATCTCTACCTATTGACCCCCCAACTTTATCCATGACCTTTAGCGTTAATGACTCACCGCTTGCAGGAAGTGAAGGGACAAAAGTTACATCGAGCTTGATTGGAGCTAGGTTAATGCGTGAGCTTGAGAGTAACGTCGCACTAAAAGTTACCGAAGCTGCTGAAAAAAATGCTTTCCAAGTTGCAGGACGAGGAGAATTACAGCTTGGGATCTTAATCGAAACTATGCGTCGTGAAGGGTTTGAGTTATCTATTAGCAGACCTGAAGTATTATTCCAAACCGATGGGAAAGGTAATAAGCAAGAGCCTATGGAAGAAATCCAAGTTGACGTTGATGACGATTATGTTGGAGTAGTCGTAAAATCTTTAGCACTTAGAAAAGCCGAAATGACTGATATGAGACCGTCAGGCGGAGGTAAAAGCCGTGTTACGTTTATTGGGCCTTCTAGAGGGTTAATCGGCTATCACAGTCAGTTTTTAACCGAAACACGAGGCACGGGGATTATGAATCGTATTTTCCACGGATATGCCGATTATAAAGGAGCTATCGAGGGAAGACGTAGCGGCGTACTTATCTCTAACGGTGACGGGGTAGCAGTTGCATATGCTCTATGGAATCTAGAAGAAAGAGGAAAAATGTTTATAAATCCTAGCGATAAAGTATATAGAGGGATGATTATCGGCGAACATAATCGTGATAATGATTTAGAGGTCAACCCGCTAAAAGCGAAGCAACTAAGCAACGTTAGAGCATCGGGTAAAGATGAGGCTATAAGACTAACGCCGCCGATGCTTTTAACTCTAGAGAAGGCAATTAGCTATATACAGGATGATGAAAGGGTTGAAGTAACACCGAAATCTATTCGTCTGCGTAAGGCTCTACTTGACCCTAACGACCGTAAAAGAGCTGCGAAGTAGGCATTGACTAGAAAAATTGTTGTCCGTCATTGCGAGGAAAAACTGTAAGTTTTATACGTCCGCAATCTCAGGATATTTGACGAGATTGCCACGCTCCTTTCAGTCGCGGCGTTGTTGCATGGCTACCAAATCGTCATTGCGAGACGCGAAGCGACGTGGCAATCTAGAAAAAATAATAAAAA
>NZ_MXAX01000164.1:0-1402 GCF_019249195.1 Rickettsia sp. TH2014
GTAGATATTTTATATAATCTCAAGTCTTATGATAAATCTCTAAAATTAAGCAAAAAAACATATGACAGCAAATATTTTAGTAGTAGATGATACACAACAGAATATAGAGTTACTGGAAGCTAGGTTATTAAGTGAATATTATACGGTGTTTACAGCAACGAGTGGTAAGCAAGCATTAGAAATACTAGCTGCAAAGAATATAGATGTAGTATTACTTGATATCATGATGCCGGAGATGGATGGATTTGAAGTATGTAGCAGAATAAAAGCAAACCCAGCTACTACATATATACCTGTAGTAATGGTAACAGCTATGGATGAAAAGGAAGCAAGGTTGCAAGCATTAGAGGTAGGGGCAGATGAATTACTGATGAAACCTATTAATGATCTTGCCTTATCAATACGATTAAAGGCACTTACAAGAACCAAAGCACTAATAGATGAATTAACTTTGCGAAATAGTACAAATGCGACACTTGGAATTCCTATGATGGATATGGCAGAAGATACTCATTTAAGAAAAATTAAAATAATAGATGATGATACAGTTAGATCAAGAAACATCAAGACTATACTGAGCAAATTGACGGATCATATAGAAATAATCAGTAATATAGAAGAAAAGGATAATAAACATAGTGAAGAAAATGTCAGTAATAAAGATAACACTGATTTAGTCATTATAAGTTCTACACTCGAGGCATATGATCCCTTTAAAATAGTTGCGTGCATTACTAATAATCCTAATATGCAAGATACGATAATAGTAGGATTATCGGATGAAATAGATGAGGAGAAGTTAAAAAAGGGAGTAGAGCTTGGGGCACAAGATTATTTTATGTATCCAATAGATGAGATAGAGCTACAAATAAGAACGAGGACATTATTAAAACGGAAAAGGTATCAAGAGAATATACGCAACCATTTGGAGAAACAGCTAGATCTATCCATCAAAGATGCAGTAACAGATCTATATAATAGACATTATTTTGATTTGCATGTGATACAGATGGCGAAGAGATCGCATGAGTACAAGAATACGGTATGCTTATTAATGTGTGATCTAGATGATTTTAAGTTGGTAAATGATAAATATGGTCACCAAGCCGGAGATGAGATATTAAGGCAATTAAGAGCAGTATTAAAGAGAAGCTTTAAATTAACAGACTTAGTGGCTAGATATGGTGGTGAAGAATTTGTAATATTAGTAGATGATATATTAATAGATGGTGCAGAGGAAGCGGCAGAAAGGCTATGCCAAAAGATAGCCGCAATGGAGTTTAATATATCAACAGTGCCGGAGCAGCTTAGGAAGACCGTTAGTATAGGAGTATCAGAATATAAACAAGGAGAGCAAATTGAGCAGTTCATAGCAAGAGCAGATAAGGCTATGTATATGGCT
>NZ_MXAX01000165.1:0-13511 GCF_019249195.1 Rickettsia sp. TH2014
GATTAAATCTCAACTATTACAATTAATTTTAAAAATTAGTATTGCTCTCATGAACGCCAAAACGTCATTGCGAGCAACTGCAAGGAGCGTGGCAATCTCAGGAATTTGGCACGAGATTGCTTCGTCAAAACTTACAGTTTTTCCTCGCAATGACGGAAAAATTGATCCAAGCTACAAGATTAAAGCGAATAGTGAGTTATCCATTCGCATCGTTATAATCATGGCTATCATTAGAATCGTTTACTGCTAGTCCTGCAAGCGTTATATTTTCCATTCTCGTCACATAGTCACAAGTTGCAGAATAACCTGAATTTATTAATGCTTCTTTTTGTTCAGCTGTGATATCAAAACTTAAAGCTGATATATTATGATCATCAATAAAAACTGTTCTATCATGATTCTGAAAACAACTTATCAAGTCAGAACTTGTGAGAACTTCAGCTAGCGCATATGGTTGATCCGCAACAGTAGTAGTATCCACAAACGGTTTAGGTTCTGTGCCATTCTGATAAGCTTCTAATATTTCCTTATTGATTGGTTTAAACCCAAGAGTTTTATAATTTTTATTATATGCTTGAGGAAGACTTCGTGCCGCAGTTTTATCATCAAACACCTCAACCGGGTAATTATTCGTAACTCCACCGTCCACATATGTTGAAACTACTCCTTGAACAGTTTTTTGTACGGGCTGAAAATATATAGGAAAAGCACCAGAAGCATGTACGAATTTTACGACTTTCTCATCAGGAGCATTTTCATAAGATAGAATTTCCGGAAATTGAGTACTGAGATTAGTACACACTACGTATAAATCTATATTTGTTTTGACTATCATGTAGCTGTTTAAAAGTAATATCGGGGTCAAATCCCTTGTCTTTTAATAATTGCCCTAAAAATTCTTCTAGATATTTCTCAGAATTTAACCCTCCGTAGAATACAAGATTATACACTTCATCCCATTTACTAGTATGATCTGAGAATTTATTAAAATCAATTTTCTTAAGTATATCCTCAATTTCTTCCGGTTGATATCCTAGTGCTATGGAGAAAGCAGCTATTGCACCACCGGAAGCTCTAACTACTTTTTGGACATTTTTTAAACAATCTTTGTCTTTTAATGCCTTTAGAGCCTCTGCATACGCTATGACTTTTACTCCGTCGCCTGCAAAGGCTAAGTTGTTTATTTCTAACATTTTCAATACCTTGATTTAGTTAATATAATTTAGGCTTTATTAAGAGAAATTAGATTATTAATATTTTTGTAAAAATTGATAAGATTTGTACTAAAATAACTACAATATATTAATTTACTTCTTCTTAATAAAACGTAAATTGATATTAACTAAATATTTTTCTAGATATTAAGATAATATTAAATTCATATTAATAAAAATTAATATTTGTGACTTTTATAAACTACAATGTTAATAGTTGCGTGGATCAATTTCACCTTTGTCATCCCGCGGCTTGACCACGGAATCCAGTTAAAATACTAAAATTATTAGTATTTTTTATTGTTTTTGGACCTCGTGGTCAAGCAACTAGGTGACACAGTAGAGTTTATCAGTCCACACAGACATGCCTACGTAGCTCATGACGATATCATTCTTTACTTAGCAATACCTTTTATGCCACCTGTAAATTTTGTTGCATAATAAAACTATCACTTATATACTGTCGCTAATGATTAATTTGCTTAAAGTTTCATATGGTAAGTAGTAATTTTTATAAAAATTTAGGACCACGAAAACTAACGGCAATTATAGATTTTTTACACGACATTGTAGAACCTCCTAAGATTCATGAAGATATAGCTATTCATGACATAAAAATTCTGCAAGAAGCATCACCAAATGATATTAGCTTCTTAAGCAATCCTAAATACTCTGAATTTTTAAAAACTACCAAAGCTGCTGCTTGTATAGTGCCGAAAAATTTTACGGGGGAAGCAAATCCAAATACTGTTTTAATACATGCCGAGAATTCATATTTTGCTTATGGCAAATTAATAGATTTTTTCTATACTCCTATTAAATCATATCCTGCTAAAATAATGAAATCCGCTATTGTTGCAGATTCGGCGACTATCGGAAAAAATTGTTATATAGGTCACAATGTAGTTATTGAAGATGATGTTATTATAGGTGATAATAGTATTATAGAAGCCGGAAGTTTTATAGGTAGAGGCGTAAATATCGGCAGAAACGCTAGAATAGAACAACATGTTTCAATAAATTATACAATTATAGGTGATGAGGCAGTAATACTTGCAGGTGCAAAAATCGGACAGGACGGGTTTGGGTTTTCTGCCGAAAAAGGCGTGCATCATAAAATATTTCATATAGGAATAGTTAAAATCGGCAATAATGTTGAAATCGGTAGCAATACTACTATTGATAGAGGTTCGCTTCAAGATACTATTATAGAAGATTTATGCCGCATAGATAATTTAGTGCAAATAGGACATGGCGTAAAAATAGGCAAAGGCTCTATTATAGTAGCACAGGTAGGTATAGCAGGTAGTAGTATAATCGGGAAATATTGTGCTCTTGGGGGGCAAGTAGGAATCGCTGGACATCTAAATATAGGCGACGGCACACAGGTAGCAGCACAAGGCGGAGTAGCACAAAATATAGAGGCAGGTGAAATTGTCGGCGGTAGCCCTGCAGTTCCTATCATGGATTGGCATAGACAATCTATTATTATGAAACAATTAGTAAAAACCTCTAATAGCAAATTAAAAAAGTAGTTTGCTATTGAAAAAATACTAAGTCGTCATTGCGAGGAGACATTGTTGCGTGGACACCTAATCGTCATTGCGAGGAGGCGTAGCCGGCGCGGCAATCTAGAAAATAATTAAAAAGTTCTTTAAATCAGAATTTTTTAACTGGATTGCTTCGTCGAATTACTGCGTAATTCTTCTCGCAACGACGGAAAAACCGTTCCACGCAACAATGCCCGCTCGCAATGACAGAAAATTTACATTAAAGAAGAGACCTAAATAAATGATCATAGATATTACCGAAATCATGGATTTAATACCTCATCGCTATCCATTTTTATTAGTAGATAGGGTACTTGAAATTGATCTTAACAAATCAATAAAAGGTATTAAAAACGTTACTGTTAACGAACCACAATTTACAGGACATTTTCCGGCAAGACCTGTTATGCCGGGCGTTCTAATGGTTGAGGCTATGGCACAATTAGCTGCTATATTAGTTGCTAAATCTTTAGGCTCTACTAAAAATAAAGAAGTGTTTTTAATGGCTATTGAAAATGCAAAATTTCGGAGAATCGTTCAGCCCGGTGATACTATGTATATCCACACTGTTATTGAGCAGCAAAGAGCTAACGTATGGAAATTTTCAAGTACGGTTACAGTTGAAGGTGGAATGGCTGCAGAAAGTAAATTTACCGCAATGATTAAAGATAAATCGTAAGGGATATAGTGTCAAATTCTAATATACATCCGACTAGTTTAATCGCAGAAGGGGCAAAGCTCGGTAAAAACGTAAAAATCGGTCCATACTGTATTGTAGGTCCTGAAGTTGTGCTTCATGACAATGTCGAGCTAAAATCTCATGTGGTAATTGAAGGGATTACTGAAATCGGTGAAAACACTGTAATCTACCCTTTTGCATCAATCGGCCAGCCTCCACAAATCTTAAAATATGCTAATGAGAGATCAAGCACGATAATCGGCTCTAATAATACTATTAGAGAATATGTTACGGTACAAGCAGGAAGCCAAGGCGGCGGAATGGTGACAAGAGTAGGAAATAATAATTTATTTATGGTCGGTGTTCATATCGGTCATGATTGTAAAATCGGCAATAATGTAGTATTTGCTAATTACGTAAGCCTAGCAGGTCATATTGGGGTAGGTGATTACGCAATAATCGGCGGGCTATCTGCCGTACATCAATATGCTAGAATCGGTGAATATTCGATGATTGGCGGGCTATCACCGGTCGGAGCGGACGTAATACCGTTCGGGCTTGTGAGTAGTAAACGTGCGGTGCTTGAGGGCTTAAACCTAATCGGCATGAATAGAAAAGGGTTTGATAAAACAGACTCTTTAAGTGCTTTAAAGGCTATCGAAGAAATTTTCTCAGGTGAAGGTAATTTTGCTAAACGTATTAAACAAGTTGCTGAGAAATATAAAAATAATTCTATAGTAATGCAAATTATCGATTTTCTTAATCAAGATAGTAGTAGAGCATTTTGTCGTTTTGAGAAGTAATGTGATAGGTTCTCTCGTTCCGCAACTTGATCAACCTTAGACACCGAGCCGTCATTGCGAGCAGCCGTAGGCTGCGTGGCAATCTCGTCAAATATCCTGGGATTGCTTCGTCAAAACTTAAAGTTTTTCCTCACAATGACGGAGCATTTTTTCTTGTAAAGAATTTTGGCGTAAACGAGTTTTTAAGCTCTTAAAATCAATTATTTCTGCTTTTTGATTTTGACAAATACATGCAAAAATATATTTCTGCTCTCCTTTAACCTTTTGTATACATTGTCCGCAGATTCCTTTCATCATACATTGCATCGATGAATTAACGCTAACTATTAGCTCCGTATTTTCACCGAATATTTCATTTTTTAGATTTTGTAATTCTTCTATTATGTCAGGAGAAGTATTAATTATTACTATATCCACTGAAACTAATTTACGGATTTTTATATCAGGATAGGTAACAAATATAACTTCATTATTATTTTCTTTTAGAACTTTTAATAAGCCTATATTACCTACTTCGGAATCAACAATAACTATTTTTTTATTTTGAGGTACTTCTAGCGGCGAGCCTGTCGGTCCCATTAATACTACTTTCTCATTTTCAGATAATGTTTTACATAAGCTAGTAGATTTGCCGACTTTATAAACTACAAATCTAATTAAACCTTTTTCTACATCTATATCGGTAGGGCTTAAGGCTACCGGCTCTATTAACTTAGATGCATCTTCAGAATAATTTTGTAAGCGAAAGAACTGTCCGAACCTAAAATTTTTAGCAGCAAGCGGTGAGTGAATTATAAGCTCAAAAATTTTATCATTTAGGATATTTATTTTATTAACCCTAGAAGTTAGCAAATAATCAAGCTGCGTACAGAAATCTTTATAACTAGCTTTAAAGCTAGGGTTATTATTTATAAGCCTTTTGTTAATAGCCTCGTAACCCTCTTTAGTGCTAGCAAGAGCTTTCACTACACTACCTGAATATTTAGGATTACAATCACCGAAATAACTATATTTATCCTCATCGAATTGAGTGTTGTTTTCAATACCGATTGCCATGATTACGGTTTTGGCTTTAACGTCATTGCGAGGAAATGCGTAGCATTGACGCAGCAATCTTGTCAAGCTAGACTCCTGAGATTGCCACGCAGTCTTTGACTGCTCGCAGTGACGAGTCTTAAATTCCACCCCCTCCACATGACCGTATTTATCAACATTAATCCTTAAAGGTTGCATATTTTCTTTAAAATCAACACCGAGTGCTAATGTATATATTAGCTCTTCGTGATTTAATTTATATGCCGGCGAATCTTGCAATCTTCCACGATAATAAACAGTAGCTCCTCCAAGCTTATTAAAAACCTTTCTTAATTCTTCATTACTTTTAGCCTCTTTAAATAATTTTGCATGAGCAATAAATTCTTCAGCTATTTCTTTATCTTCATCCGTTAAATCTTTTTCTATATAATTTTCAGCAAATTCCTCTACTTGCTTTTTATAGTAATATAAACCTTCCGTTGCTGCATCTAAGGAAGTAAGGCCGCCGCCTATTACCGCAATCGGCATTCTAATTACCATATTAGTATTAGAATTTTTCAAAAATGCTCCTCCGTTTTGCAAAGTCATTAAGAAGTCAGAAGCTGTTTTTACGCCCTTAGCTTCAAAATTTTCTATATCTAAAACTTTCGGCTGACCTGCTCCAATGCAAAAAGCCATATGGTCAAAACCCAAATCGAAAGCCTGTTCTTTCGTTATATTAAAATCTAGAGCTACCCCGTCATAATATTTGAAATTGTTATTTCTCTCGAGTATTAACCGTAATATATCAAGATTGTTTTTATCCCACCGAACAGTTATACCGTATTCTGCTACTCCTCCAAATCCTCTTGGCATTCTTTCCGATAACAAATTTTTATATTCATGCCAAAATTTTATAGGCTTATGGACGTTAAAAGGTAAAGGGGTAATTTTTAAGCCGTCAATAGCCGTGACATTGTGACCTGACCTTAATAAATAATAGCTAAGACTAAAACCTGCAGGACCAAGACCGGTAACTAAAATATTATAATTAGTGGGTTTTTTCGGAAGCGGAGCATAAATATTAAGCGGATTCCAGCGGGTAAGAAGTAGATATATCTCGAGTCCGTAAGGTAATTTAAGCGTTTCTTCTAAAATATTTGATTCTATTAAAGGAATATTTACCGGATCTTGCTTTTGGTAAATACAAGCTTTAGAGCAATCATTACAAATCCTATGACCCGTTGCTGCAACCATCGGATTATCAATAACAATAATAGCAAGAGCACTTAAGTTAAAGCCTTGCGCCTTAACATAATTCATCTCGGAAATTTTTTGCTTTAAAGGGCAGCCTTGTTTTAAACCGTCTGAGCTACACGACTGAAAGGAGCGTGGCAATCTCAGGAGATTTGACAAGATTGTCACCTCATTTCGCTCCTCGCAATGACGAACTTGAGTTTGCATTAACCCCTTAGAACAGCTATCCTTATCCTGCTTATGGCAATAAATACAATAATGAGAATCGTTTAAGGCTTCATCTAGATTTAAAAAAGAATCTGTATAGTCAAAATCTACTCTCTCGTTTTTTTGATATTTTAATATTTTTTTATCGTCTATTAGATTTTCTTTATCTAGTTTTTGAGGGAGGGTAAATAGAGTGTCATCCCGTGGCTTGTCCACGGGGTCAACTTTTCCGTCATTGCGAGGAGAGGCAAAGCCTCGACGCGGCAATCTCAGGACATTTTTATGAGATTGCCACGCTCCTTTCAGTCGCGCGCAATGGCGATTTGTGTCGGACAAGCCACGGGATGACACTCTACATGCTGCATACCTAGCTGCTATATCTAACTCTTCTGCAAAATTCTCTTCATCCTGTTGCCATATAATTATTTGTTTGGCAAATTCTTTAGAGGTAAAATTCGTACCTATTAAATCAGTTAGCTTTAAATACACATCTTCAAAATCAATATCTTTTATTTTTTCCGGTGGGTATTTTTTTACAGCAACACGCTGAACAAATTTTCTTTTACATTCATAAATAATATCAAAATCTTTATGTTTTAACCTTGATATCGTTACTTCTTTTGAAATACAAAATAACTCTGCTAAAAAATCGTCTAAGTGAGGGGAAATTTTTAGCAAAAATTCGGAATAATCTTGTGGAATAATGGAGATAGGAGTCGATCTAAATAACATTAAATCTTTATGCAGAGATTTATCGGCTTTAAAGAGATAATCTAAAAATATTTGATCTAATTTTTTAAGTCCGGTTAAATCTAATTCATTAAAATTTAGATTAAAACCAAGTTTCATAAATAATAAATAACTCTTTTAGAAAATTGTCTGTAAATTAAATAACTGATACTAACAGTAATAAATGCAACTATAATAGACTTAACTATCAGCATCATATCCGGTAATGTTCCGTCAATCACCAACGCTTGTACGGGTCTTATAACTAAAAAGAACGGATTAAATTCAAAATATATTTTTTTAGATACCGGAATTAGTGAATAAGGATAAACTATCGGTATACTCCAATAAATAACTCCAAGAATAACACTCAACATTTGTGGTATATCTCGAATATACGGCGTTAAAAATGCTACTGCGATAGAACCGCTAATCACACATATTATTAATGGCAAAATTAATATCGGCATAAATATTATTTGCCAAGAAAATTTTTCCGGAAATAATAAAATAAAAGCAAAATACATTGCCGAAAATGAGCAAATTAAAGTATATAATTGCCCTAAGCTATCCGCAACAGGAAAAAAAGTCTTAGAAATTCTAACTTTTTTTATTATTTGATCACGTGTAACTAAAGAACTTGAACAAATCGTTAGGCTGCTTACTATAAAACTCCATAAAGGAATACCACCGACTAAGTTCATTACCATAAATTCTCTCGGTTGTCTTAATAAAAAACCGAAAAAATATGAAATTACCATTATGTGAATAAAAGGTTGAATTAAACCCCATAAAGAACCTAAAAAAGAATCCTTATTTTGCCTAATTATAGAAGCTTTAACTAGTAATGCTATTGCCCGCCAGTATTTTTTAGAAAAAAAATACTTTATCATTTATGAATTTCCTTGTTGTTGGTTGTAGATTTTAAACATTTCCGTCGGTGTTCCATCACCTATAATATTGCCGTCTTTTAATAAAATACATCTTTCGCAATTATCTTTTATAATTTCTTCTTGATGACTTACTATTATCGAGATAGGGGTATTTTTAAATTTACTTTTCATTAAATTAAGAGATTTTTCTATAAAACGGCTATCTCCTGCCGCAAAAACTTCATCAAGTAATAAAATTTGGGGATTTTGAAATATTGATACAGAAAAAGCAAGTCGTGATAACATTCCTGAACTATAATTTTTTATCGGTAAGTCGATTTTATTACCTAGTTCCGAAAAATCTATAATCTCCTTTTCAATTTTCCTGCTATATTTATCTAACATATTATTATATAGCATCAACATTTTTATATTCTCACGACCGGTTTGTTCCGGCTCAAAACCGACCCCCATATCTATAATTGCAGCAATATCCCCATGAACTTTAACCGTACCGGATTTTAACGGATATATTCCGGCGATTAACTTCAAAAGAGAGCTTTTTCCGGAACCGTTACTACCTATAAAAGCTATTTTTTCTCCTTCTTGGCAAGAAAAGTTAATATCGTTTAATATAGGTATATTTGGAGAAAGAGAAACTCCTTTTTTCAAAAAAAAATGCTTTAAACCTTGAGCTCTTTTATGAGTATCTATACCTTCTACATAACCATTTGTTATTTCTATAAATACTTTTGAATGGTTAAGTGACATAACTATTAAATAGATTTATTAATCCAATCTAAAATATCCTGCTTTGGGTTATTTTGATTTACTCCTGTTTTCGTTTCTAGCTGCTTACCTTCTTTAAATAAAATTAAAGTAGGTATAGTTTTTATTCTAAATTTATTAGGAGTCTCAGGATTATTTTCTATATTCATTTTAAGTACTTTTACTTTGCCTTTTAATTCTTTACTGATTTCATCTATTATCGGTGTTAACATTTTGCATGGTCCACACCATTCTGCCCAAAAATCAACCAGTACCGGTAAGTCCGATTCTGATACTTCTTTTTTAAAAGAGTTGTCCGTTATTTTATCTGCCATAATTTCTCCTTTGTGTTTTTGTAGTACTGTACATATGGCTTTTATGTTATTCCCGCGGAAGCGGGATCCAGTACTTTAAAATTCCTTGAAAAGCTCGATTTATCTCGCTTTACCCTAGATTCCCACCTACCCTAGAGTGACATAATGTTGTTTTCATATTCATATGGACAACATCTATATTTAGAAATAAAATTATAAAGTACAGGCTTCTACTTGTAAATAATGAAAATTTTTTTATTTATTATATTTATTTTTTTCTATTATAATATATCCGCATTATTAAAGCTGCTGTTTCCTCTATTGATCTAGTTGACACGTCAATTACCGGCCAATTTCTTTGATCACAAATTTTTCTAACTTCTAAGCATTCTTTTTGTACTATATTAAAATCTGTATAGCTTTTATTTTCGTTAATTTGTAATAAATTTAACCTAGCTTCTCTTATCTCTATTAATCTATTTGGATTAATAACGAGCCCTACTACTGGTTGATCTATGTCTTTTTCTATAAAATCAGGAAAGGGGCAATTATAAACATAGG
Organism: Rickettsia sp. TH2014; assembly: GCF_019249195.1. Lineage (NCBI taxonomy): Bacteria > Pseudomonadati > Pseudomonadota > Alphaproteobacteria > Rickettsiales > Rickettsiaceae > Rickettsia > Rickettsia sp. TH2014. The sequence goes on from NZ_MXAX01000165.1 coordinate 9,969, forward strand.
GAATATTGGCAGCTTTTAGACCATTATACGCTAAAAATACGGAAGTCGGTGTCTTAGAAGTTCTAGAAGGACCTATCAATATTATATCGGCCTCCGACAGCTCATTAAGCATTTGTCCGTCATCATGTCTTATGGCGTAATCTATAGCATTGAGTGTATCAAAATAAGTTTTATCGAATTTATAATTGTAATTTTGTTCTTTTTCTATTTCAATACCTGAAAAAACAGACATTTCTTTAATAATCTTACTTATTACAGAAATACATGGAATTTTTAATTCATAGCAAAATTTTGTTAAAGCTTTTCGGAGTTCTTGATCAGCAATCGTGTATAATACTATCCCGTGTTTAGATTCTATTTTACTTAATACTTCATTTAGCAATTCCAAATTTCTAATCATTGGCCAATGATATAATTTTGGTTTTACGGAAGTAAATTGTGCAAGAGCAGAATTTGCTGCATATTTTGCAGTTTGCACAGAAGAGTCTGAAACCAAGTGAATAATTAGCTTTGTCATACTTTACACATGTAATTGTGGATAAATTTTTTAATAACTTATTATTTTTCCTATTAAAATCTATTAAAAATTTCCTCAGATCCTTATTAAATCAAGTAAATCTAGTATATTTTCTTTTAAATAAATAGTTTGTGGATAAAATTGTGGATAAATCTCATTTTCCTTTGAAAAAATAGTCTTTTCTAAGCTATAAACGGATTTTACACTTAATTATCCACTTGTATAAATTCATTATAAACTTATGTGAATTATAATTAAAATGCCGATATTTTTAAGAAGATTTTAATGAAAATTTTGTTGATAACTTTGTTTAAAACATTTAATCTACATAATTCTGTTTACATAAACAACAAATAACAAACATATTTATTAATTTAATATTTTTAATAATAGTATGAAGCAAATCATAAATCCATTAAAAGGAAATAGTAATAAGATACTTATTTGGTTTATGCGTCAAGCAGGTAGATATTTGCCGGAATATAAAAAAGTAAGAGAAACAACAAAAAATTTTCTAGATTTTTGTTATGATGTTAATAAAGCAACGGAAGTAACTTTACAACCGATAAAACGTTATGAGTTTGATGCAGCTATTATTTTTTCTGATATATTAGTTTTACCTCATGCTCTTGGATGGAAAGTAGATTTTAAAGAAAACATAGGACCTATATTAAAGCGGTTCAAATCACAAGAAGATTTTAAATATCTACAAAGCAATCCGAGTAATAAATTAGAGAAAGTTTATGAAATAATAAAAAAAGTAAAAAAAGAATTACCTCCCACCACTTCTTTAATAGGATTTGCAGGTAGTCCTTGGACAGTGATGAGTTACATGCTAGAAGGAAAAGGAAAACAGGATTTTAAAAAGAGCAAAAAATTTATATATGAAAATAAAATACTTGCTAAAGAATTGTTGAATTTTATAACGGAAAAAACAGCTGATCATCTTATGAATCAAGCAAAATCGGGAGCAGATGTTTTAAAGCTTTTTGATTCATGGTCAGGAGTACTTGAAGAAGAGGAGTTTACTGAATTTGTAATAAAGCCGACAAAAAAAATTATATTAAGACTAAAAGAAGCTTTTCCAAAAACTCCTATAATTGCTTTTCCCAAAGGAGCGGGATTATTGTACGAAAAATTTATAAAAGAAGTACCTATAGATATTTTAGCCGTAGATCAAATGGTCCCTCTCGAAAAAATGAAAGAGTGGAGTGATAAAGTAATAGTACAAGGTAATTTAGATCCAGTCGTATTATTAACTAATAAAGAAATTATCAAAGAAAAAGCTTATAAAATTCTTCAGACAATGAAAGGAAAGAATTTTATCTTTAATTTAGGACATGGTATTTTGCCCGAAACACCTCCGGAAAATGTAAAGTTTTTGACAGAATATGTTAGGTTATATGAAGAAAAGAATAGCAATAGTACTTTTTAATTTAGGAGGTCCAAAAAACCTTGAATCCGTAAAACCTTTTTTATTTAATTTATTCTATGACAAAGCTATAATTAATCTACCGAATCCATTACGCTATATTATTGCAAAAATAATTTCTACTACTAGAGAGAGAAAATCTCAAAAAATTTATTCTTTAATCGGTGGTAAATCTTCTTTACTTCAGGAAACAGAGGAGCAGAAATTAGAACTAACTGAAAAACTAAAGCAACTCATAAAAGAAGATTTCGCTATTTTTATAAATATGAGATATTCAGCACCGTCTGCTGAAGAAGTAATAGATCAAATAAAAAAATATAATCCAAACGAAATAATATTATTGCCTCTATATCCTCAATTTTCAAGTACTACGACAGGATCTTCGGTTAAAAATTTTTTACAAAACTTTGATATTGATATTCCAATTAAAATAATTTGTTGTTATCCTCTAGAAGAAGACTTTATAAAAAGCCATGTTTCATTGATTAAGGAAAAACTATACAATGACGATAAAAATTTTCGTATATTATTTTCTGCTCATGGATTACCTCAAAAAATAATAAAAGCGGGCGATCCTTATAGTTTTCAGATAAAAGAAACAGTAAAAGCAATAGTTAAAGAGTTAAATATAAAAGATCTAGATTATAAGATAACTTATCAAAGTAGAGTAAGGCCTGTAGAGTGGTTAAAACCGAATACGGAAGATGAAATAGAGCTAGCAGGAAAGTTAAAAAAAGACATAATTATCGTACCTATATCATTTGTATCCGAGCACGTTGAAACACTAGTAGAACTTGATATTGAATATAAATTAATCGCAGATAAATATGAAATTCAATATATCCGAATTCCGACACTCGGAACAAATAAAATTTTTATTAATAGTTTGACAAATATATTGCTACAATTTATTAATAAGGTTGATACTAATTTAGTTACGAGTAGCTCTAGTACAAGAATATGTCCAAACGAATTTACTAAATGTTTATGTAAATTAACAAATTAACAAGGAAAAGAATGGCAAGTTACTATCTATGGTTTAAGTCAGTCCATCTGATATCTGCTATATGCTGGATGGCAGGACTTCTTTACTTACCTAGAATATATGTTTACCATACCAAAGCTAAAATAGGTAGTGAGCTAGATAATACCTTACAAGTGATGGAGCTAAAATTACTCAGGTTCATTATGAACCCGGCAATGATTAGCACATTTATATTTGGTTTAATAAATGCTCATATTTACGGGTTTGTTGCTCTTGATACTTGGTTTCACGTTAAAATGTTCGCAGTGTTAATTTTAGTGATATTTCACGGTTTACTTGCAAGATGGCGAAAAGATTTTGCAAATGGCAAGAATATCCATTCAGAAAAATTTTATCGTATAGTTAATGAGATCCCAGCTATTTGTATGGTTATTGCAGTAATAATGGTTATAGTGAAACCATTTGATTAATATTTAATCTGTTCTGTCACCGTGGCTTGACCATAGTATCTATAAATACAGCTTAAAATATTAAATAGTAGGAATGACATAAATGAAAGTAATACCTTCCTACCGATGATATTTTGTAATAGTTGAGATTTAATCTTAC
>NZ_MXAX01000166.1:0-1658 GCF_019249195.1 Rickettsia sp. TH2014
TATTATCTTAATTTTACTAAATGTAAGATTAAATCTCAACTATTACAAATAACAAACTCTTGAGATTGCTTCGTCAATTACTACGTAATTTCCTCACAATGACGTTAAAATAACATTTTACTCGCCATCTATATTAGAAAGCTCATCTTGTAATTCTTGAGAAAATATATCCTCATCATCGTTAGAATCATTTGATTTCTTAAGGGAATTTTTAAAATTATTAAAGTCTTTATTTTCAAATATTTCAATAGATTTTAAGGTTTCGTTTGGAATTATAACTATAATATTTTTACTTAATTCATCTAAATAATCAGTGGTAACGGAAACTTTCAACACTCCTCCATATTTGCTCTGTTTGCTACTTACCACAAAATCTTTTAAAGATTTACTTTTAAAATAATTTTCAGAAGTAAAGATCATTGTGATAAAAAATAGTACTAACGAGATAGTAGTACCTACGGCAAATCCTGCTAATAGCCCTAAGAATCTGTCAATAAAACCGTTTCTCATAAACGAAATTATAGCAAGAAATTTATAAACTATAAAAACACATAAAATTAAAGAAACAACATAAGATATAAGACCGGCTATAATTATTCTTATAACCTCATTATCCATATATTTCCCGTTTAGTTCAGAAATATACGGATATAAGAAATATCCTAACATTATAGAAGTAATAAAACCGAGTATTCTAGTTGAAAACCCGATTATACCTTGATATAAGCCGAAAAATGAGAAAAGAGTAATAATAGCAAAAATAGTAATATCAAAAAATGTGATCATTATTGTTAACTTCTATTGAATAATTGGATTTAAATCTTATATACTTTAAGAGGCGATCTATAAAGATATTTTAAAGCTAGTTAGATTCTTTCTTGCTATAAATTGTAAGATTTTTTTGAAATATGAACTACTATTACTACAAAAATCTTATTCATTTTCGCTAAAAAAGCTCTTTAATTATCAATTAAAATATCTTTATAGATCACCTCTAATATTATAATTAAAGTTTTATTTATGGGCGATAAAATTTTTCATAACTTATCCGGTAAAACACTCGTTGCTACACCGCATGTAATTACAAAAGGCATTTACCATAAATCCTTAATTTATATGTTATCACACACGGAAGAAGGAGCAATAGGATTAATATTTAACCGCTTAGTAAATCATATAGATTTAAAATCGTTTTTTAAAATAAAAAATGACGAAATAACAACCTCGGTTATGGTTCCTATATATCTTGGCGGACCCGTAGAACATGAAAAAGGTTTTTTTCTTCATTCTAGCGATTATAATAAAAATTTGTTATTGGATTTCCAGAATGATTTAGCAGTAAGCTCTAATTTAGAAATTTCAGAAGATATAGCTTTCGGTAAAGGACCTAAAAATAGCTTATTCATTGTCGGTTATACCGCATGGAAACCAGGGCAGCTTGAAGAAGAATTAGAAAAAAACCTATGGTTGGTTATGGATTGTAATAAAGAATTTATTTTTGCCGATAATCCTGAAAGTAAATGGCATAATGCATTAAAACATCTAGGCATTGATGAAATACATTTCTCATCACAAATAGGAAATGCTTAGAGATTATCTGTTAACCATTTTTCGGTGTAGAAGTCAAGATTTAATCTTACAGACATTATAAAAATTAT
>NZ_MXAX01000167.1:0-3268 GCF_019249195.1 Rickettsia sp. TH2014
GGCGTAACTGCAATATGGAGGCATGACCATTTTTTCTTATGCCTCTTGCTTTGCTATCTCTGCCTTTTACCATGATTGGGTTTGATAGCTATATATTAATGATTATGGAGTTTTTATTGAAATAATCATAAAATCAGCCGTCTATTTTAATAGCTTACTGGGAGCTGTATGGTATTTCGGTTATATTACCAATTTCAGCATATTACTTTTTTATTCGGTTTTTTTGGATTTGTATATGGAAAACATCGTGGCGTTTGCTTGGTCTTGTAATTATGATAATATCTTTTATATTTATGTTCTACTCTCCAAAGCCGGAATTAATATTTGACACAAATCATATGGCAGTAGGCATTAAAGACAAAGACGACAAGCTTATAATTTATGCCGATAAAATGCATACATTTAATAGAACTTATTGGGCTAATTGGTTCGGACAAAAAGATAGTATGGTATTACCTTTAAAAGATAATATTTTCATAACTAATCACGGACAGAAAATTATTATTAATAAAAACAATTATTGTAAAGACGCCGAAATTCATATCAACCTTAACTACAAAGCTAAATGCAAAGGAAGTTTAATAACGATTAATCATGATTTTTTTAAAAAAGTCCTGTTATACTTATCTTTTGCAATAAAAAGGAATGTACGGTAAAATCAAATAATGCAAGTTATACATAAAACTTTAAAAATTCCTTCAAAAGGATATCAAAAAATCTTGAACCTTTTAAATGAAAAGGGGCAAGCACGACTTATCGGCGGCTGCGTGCGGGATGCGTTACTAGAGAAAGATAGCTACGATATCGATATAGCTACTAATTTAACACCGGATGAAGTAATAAATATTTTATCAAAAGCTAAGACAAAAACCATTCCGACCGGCTTAAAATTCGGTACGATTACGGCTATTTTAAACGAGGAAAAATTTGAGATTACAACTCTCAGGAAAGATATCGAATGCAACGGCAGGCATGCCAAAGTAATATTCACAAACGATTTTGCCGAAGATGCCGCAAGACGAGATTTTACTATTAATGCTTTAAGCTATTGTCCATTTAAGAACGAGATATATGATTATTTTGAAGGATTTAAGGATTTGCAGCAGGAAAAGGTTGTATTTATAGGGGAAGCTCTAGATAGAATTAAAGAAGATTACTTACGAATCCTACGCTTTTTTCGGTTTTCTAGCTATTATGCGAATCAGCTTGATGATGGCGGCTTTAAAGCATGTAAAGCTTTAAAAGACGGCTTAAAAACTTTATCACGAGAGCGAATAAAAAGCGAAATGGATAAAATCATTGTTTCAAAAAAAGCAGCACAAATTTTAGAAGCTATGTCCCACATAGGAATATTAGAACTAATATTCTCTATCCAAAATTATGAAATAGAATTTTTTGAGCAATCTAAAGAATTAGAATTAGCAACTAATTATGCTTTATTACTATATAATTTAAAAAATATAAATTCAAAGCTTCTTCTCGATTGGAAATTCTCAAGACAGGAAGCAATGCAAATATTATCGATACTAAACTTTCTGAATGATTCTAAAGATAGCATGAAAAAAATTTGGTTTAAAAAAAAGAACTATAAGGAATATTTATTAGCAGCCTGCATAATCAGTAAACTAGACCATTCACAAGTAAAAGAATTTATCTATAAATATGATACATTATTACGTCCGAAATTCCAAGTAAACGGCAATGATTTATTAAATTTGAATATAGAAAAAAAAGAGATAGGTACAAAACTGGAATATTTAAAAAATTTTTGGATAGAGCGGGATTTCAAACCCAGTAAATTGGAGTTGTTAAAAAAGTTATGAGAGATAGTGTGTTAAACCGTCATTGCGAGGAAAAATTGAAAATTTTGACGAAGCAATCTCGCACCAAAATCCTGAGATTGCCACGCTCCTTTCAGTCGCTCGCAATGACAATTTTATTATATCTCACCTTCTTCAGCCTTACTAGCTACGCTAAGCCTAAAATAGTTGTAAGTATCACGCCAATCGCTAGTATAGCCGCAATGCTTGTTAACGATAAAGCAGATATCGAGAGTTTAGCAGTAAACAATGATTGCCCTCATCACCATAATATAAAGCCAAGCGATCTCGCTAAAGTCAAAAATGCCGATATAGCTATTTATATTAATGAACAATTTGACGGTTTTGCCAAGAAATTAATTGATAATCATAGCAAAAATATTATCAAAATTAGCGATATTAAATCTTTAACCATTATAAAAGATATAGTCAAATCAGTTGGATTTAATTACAAGGAGCGAGGAGCGAAACCTATAACTAATAGGAGAGTGACAAGTGACGATGGAAGTGGATTCAAATCATTTGACTATAATTGGCATATTTGGCTTGATCTTGATAATGTAAGAATTTTGCTACAAGAATTTGCACGAATATTTAGCGAAAAATTGCCTGAGCTACAAGAAGATATTAATAATAACCTTTCAGCGGCACTTAGAGAATTAAACACGCTACAAGAAATTAAGAATAATGAATTTGTAACGATAAAAGATGTAATTTTATTAAGTGATAGTAGCGAGTATTTTTTTGTTAATACTAATATTAAAACTGCAAAATTATATAGCGAAAGTCAGAAAAGCTTACGATATATACGCAAGCTAGAAGATTTAATTAAAGAGTCTAATAATAAATGTCTTGTGTTAAGTAGCGAACAAAATTCACGATTATACGATAAATTAAACGCTAAAATAATAATATTAAATAGCGAAAACTGGAATGTGAAAAATATTAATTCAAGCACTTTTCAGAACCAATATTTACAAATGATTAATCAAGTTAAAAAATGCTTATATTAAATAACGAAGAAGAGACAAAAAAGCTTGCAAAACTTTTAGCACAAAACTTAAAGCTAAATGATATAGTCTTACTTAACGGTGATCTTGGGGCCGGTAAGACATTTTTTTGTCGTGAAATTATTAAACATTTTTGCGGTGAAAATACAAACATTCTAAGCCCGACTTTTAATTTACTGCAAACATATAAAACTTCCAACTTTACTATTTATCATTATGATCTTTATCGTCTTAAATCACCTGAAGAAATTTATGAACTTGGATTTGAAGAGGCATTAAACGGCAATTTAATTTTAATAGAATGGTCTGAAATTATTAAGCATTTATTTATCCCGCCTTTAATCGAGATAAATCTAGAAGTATTAGACGAAAATAAACGTTTGTGTAGCATTATATGTAGAAGTCAAGATTTAATCTTACAGACATTATAAAAATTAT
>NZ_MXAX01000168.1:0-1765 GCF_019249195.1 Rickettsia sp. TH2014
GCTAAGTACCTAAAACCCTTGACTTTTTATATAAAAACATGTACTATAAACTTATAAAGCCGTGCGAAAGCTTTTATAAGTTGTTAAGTCTTTGGATCGTGAGTTCGAGGACTTAACCCTAACTTATTCTATTTCATATCCTAGTCGTTCTAATTTTTCTACTACTGCCTGAGTAATCCACGAGCTTCTGGGAGAGGAAAATTTAGATCTTTCTTTATCCACGAGTTCAACTATATTTTTGCGAATTCGCAAAGTTACTATTTGCTCTTCTTTATCTTTGCTAACAGACGGTTCTATATTCATTTTGAATACTTTTTAAGTAAATATCTTAAACTATAATATATATGAACATTTTTTTTATTTGTCAAACAAAATATTGTATTAGAATACTAAATATTTTTTTATATATCAAAATAATGATTTCACTCTCTTAATTTAATGACCCCATTCTTTTTTTCATAATCACTTATGTAAAAATCAAATGCATCTTCAACAGTATCTTTAATTTTTTTGCGTTGCCAGTATGATATAGCTTTTAATTTTTCTAATTGCTCCGCATTTACTACAAAAGTTGCCCTTAATGTTTCTGGAGTATCATATTTAATTTGATTAGTAGGGCTATTGGTGAGTAACCCATCAAAACCAGTTTTAAAATTTTTTTTTGTCATTTAAAACAATCCTCTTTTTATCATTTCTTCGCATAATGTATTATAATCAACAGCTCCCTTACAATTTTTGTTGTATGAGAATATATCTTTTCCTTGGCTAGGGGCTTCCGCTAAAGCAATATTATTAGAAATTTTTGTCTCAAATAGTTTTTCTAAGAAGAATGCACTTACACTATCTGCAATATCCTTATTTAGAATTTTTCTAGCATCATACTGAGTAAAAAACACCCCGCCAATTTGTAATTTATTATTCAATCTTTTTTGGATTTTTTCTATTACTTCAGTTAATTTTGCTAATCCTCGAAGCGGGAGATACTCTGCTTGCATAGGAATGATAACATATTGAGAAGCTGTTAATGCATTTATTGTTAATAATCCTAGAGATGGAGGGCAATCGATGAAAATATAATCAAATTCCCTTTGAAGCTTTTTAATAATTTCTTTTAGTATATATTCTCTACCAGGTTCTGAACTTAGTTCAATCTCTGCAGCAGATAAATCAAGTGAAGAAGGTAAAATACTTAAATTATTTTTATACTTTATAGGTTCAACATTGCTTTTACCCCGTAAATTCTCATAAATACTAATTTTTACATCTGTTATACCTAAGCTAATTGTTAAATTAGCCTGAGGATCTAAGTCTATTAAAAGTACTTTCCTTTTTTTATAAGCTAAAGCCGCACCAAGATTAATAGTAGAAGTAGTTTTACCTACGCCACCTTTATAATTACTGACTGCAAAAATTTTAGACATCATATCAATAATATTATTAGTAATATTTATTACTAATATACAAATAATATAATAATATAGCAACAAAATGTTTTATACACGTCTATTGTAAGCGACTTGTATAAAAAGAATTATGATGAATAAAAACTAAAACACAAAGTAATATTTATTACTAGTAATAAAGTAAACTTTTTCTTGACTTGAGTTTTAAGCTTATATAATATTAGTTATATGAGATGTAGTAATCGAGAACAAATAAGGAAATTATTGCAGAAAAGAAAAAACCGGTAGACGCTCGTCCTCGCCAAAGTTTGAGCATCTACCGGTAAAATAACAACCCATAAATAAATATGAGGTCATTTATG
>NZ_MXAX01000169.1:0-3556 GCF_019249195.1 Rickettsia sp. TH2014
ATAATTTTTATAATGTCTGTAAGATTAAATCTTGACTTCTACACTAGCTTTCCCGTTCGATAAACTACAAGAATTGGCTAACTGTCCAGACTGGCGGAGAGAGAGGGATTCGAACCCTCGATACGGTATGACCCGTATAACGGTTTAGCAAACCGCCGCCTTCGGCCACTCGGCCATCTCTCCGGTTATGGCTTAACTTTATATCATCTAAATTATAAAATTTCTAGAATTATTTTATAATTTTTCTAACTAAATATGATCATTTTCCGGCTTTGCGGAATCGCCTATAATCAAAGCTTCCTTATCACAACTAGGTGATAGTCCTTTAAAGTCAGTATACCAATAAGTAGGTAAACCATCCCAACTACGGAAATATTTAATGTATTCGTAAAAATGTTTAGCCTCTATTTCTGTAGTTTCAATAGTTGTGTCATCGTTACAAATATTAAAAAGTTGCTCGGTTATATAATAAATAGATTTGGTATCGTTTTTATATCTACCTATTAGGTATTCTATAATTTCAACTCGTTTTTGTAAGCTAAGATTGTAAGAGCTTGCAGTTAGAAACTTTACCAAGCCATCTTTATCGTCACAAATATTAAAAAGTTGTACAGCTGTGGGATAAATAGATTCAGCATCTTCTTTATATTTATCTATTAAGTACTCTATAATTTTACTTCGTTTGTTTAAACTCAAATGACAATAGTCCGAAATTAACAATTTTATAAACTCCTCATTATCATTACAAATACTAAATAATATTTCTGAATGTTCTTCGCTAAAATTATTAAATAATTCCTGATATTTAACTAAAAATCTATTCCAAGTTACTGCTTCGATATTTATAAAGTTCTTATAGTTTTTTGGTTGGCATTCAGTATTATATTTTTGTGATGGTACTATAAAATTAAGGTTATCTAAATTTTGATGAAAATTTTGTAGTTCTTCAAAATATGCAGCCATAAAAATGATCGTACACTGAGTAATAGCAGAATCTACAAAATAAAATTGATAAATAAATTTGATGATATTTGATATGTCTGCTACTAACTCGCTGTCTAGTTTTCTAATATCATTTACTATATCATCTATATATGTTAACTCTTCATTCGTGTGTGCTTCATATTTAATATTTAAATCTTCAAATGTAATAATTTTACCTTTCGCTATTTTATCTGTTATTGCATAGTTTTTAATTATAGGTTCTTCGTAATTAGCGATAATATAAATTTCCGGATTATATATATCTTTGAAATTATTTCGCAGCATATTTTTTACTGCTTTTACGTATTTTGATTTAGGTAATCAAGCTCTAGCATGTGAATATTGGTAAGTAGTAAACTTGCATTATCTTTTTTATCAAAAGGAACAACATACCATGGATACTCACCTTCTTTAATGTATCCTTTAATAAGAGCAATTTTTCTATAACATTCTTCTTTTAAAAATGTATCATTAGTATCTGTTAAAGCTAACTTTTCAAGTTCCGTTATTACCTTATTTAAATAGCTCCGCCAATCGCTAGTTAATAATTCTAGCAATTGCTTAAAAAACTAAAACTAATTTTCATATAATAATATTATTAAGTTAATTTAAAAACTTTATAAATCAGAAGTTATTAGAGGTGTTATTTGCTAAATTTATCTAAAAAATTCTGTAGTTCTTCTAAATTACTTATATTACTTAACTTATATGGATAATTAATTTTTCGGAGCATATTTGTTAATACGTTTCCGGCGCCTATTTCTATTATATGGGATACGTCTAGCTGATTAAATAGCTTTAAAGTTTCACGCCATCTAACTCGTCCGCATATTTGAAGAATTAAATTTTGTTTGATTTCTGTAGGATCTAGAGTAGGTTTTGCGGTATAATTTTGAATTACCGGTAACAAAGGCTTATTAATTACAGCTTTATCAAGAGCTACTCGCATTTTTTCTTCTGCCGGCTTCATTAAGCTACAATGAAATGGAGTGCTGACTTTCAGTTTTATCGCTTTGTAGCCCAAATCTTTAATTATACTAATAGCATGATCTATAGCTGCGGTTTTGCCGCTAATAACTATTTGTCCTTCGATATTATCATTAGCAATTTGGCATAAATTTATTTTGTTGATATCTTCTAATATTTCTTCAAGTTTTTGAAGTGGAATATTGATACAAGCTGCCATGCTTCCCTCGCCTTCGGGACATGCTTCTTGCATAGATGTACTACGTATATGCAGTAGCTTTGCTGCTGTCTCAAGGCTAATACTTTCAGTGCTACATAAAGCACTATATTCACCTAGCGAATGACCTGCAGTATAATCGCCAAGACTATCCAAACTTTTACCGGTTTCAGCTTTGATAATATTTATTATTGCCACAGATACTGCCATTAATGCCGGCTGTGCGTTGGTAGTTAGAGTTAGTTCCTCGGAAGTGCCGTTAAAAATTATGTCGGTAAGTTTTCGATTTAGTGTTTCATCAACGATTTGAAAAGTTTCTTTGGCGGGTATAAAATTATCATAAAAATCTTTTCCCATGCCGATCAATTGCGACCCTTGACCGGGGAAGATAAAAGCTGTTTTCATATTTGGTATTATCGATTGAGTTTATTAATAGATTTTATTAAAATTTTCTAAAATAGTCAAATTATTTTAAGCATTTTAAAACTGTTTTTCAATTGCTACGCTACATATAATTTTTACAAAAGTATTAATTTTTCTTAGCTCTATAACTTGATTACTTCCAACTAACACTATAAATTAAACTAAGAAAATATAAACAAGGAAATTAGTTATAAAGTTAAAAGAATATTTTAAAAAGTTAGAAAGTACAGCCTTTGGTCCATGGCTTGCTGCGTTTAAAAAATTATTTAGTGAAGAGGAATTAGAAGAGGAAATACTTAATATAAAGCAAAAGGAATCTCAAAAGCTAGAGGTTAATAAAAAAGATTTAGTTATTTTATCTAATAATGTTATTGAAATTGAACAAAAAGATACAATAGAGCATGAAGTTTCAAGAGTTAACCAATATAAAGAGAATATACGTTTGGTATTTACCCTAATTACCAATATTCAATTAGAAAAATTTGCAAAATTTATCTCTAATTTACCGAAAAAACGTAGTGAATTTAAGGATTACTTTCATAGTGAAGAACAAAAAGATGGGTTTTTTAAAGAAGATGCTTATAAAAAAGTTGTTAATAAAGGTAAATTAGTTGAAAAATTTCAAGACTCACATAAATATAATTATGAAGAAATAGAACAAAATGTTCATGAATTACAAGCTTATTTAGGTTCATATGAATATAAGCGTGATATTCCTAAATCTGATTTATTAGGGCATGATTATTACTATAATGCATAAATTATTATGCTATCTGAAGTAGCGGTTTCGATAATATCTTATTAATTTTCTTATGACAATATTTAAATATAAATGATTTAAATTTAAGATATAAGAGTTAAACTGAAATAAAAAATATTTAAGTTGAAATTTAAATAAATGTTACTACTATTATGTAGTGTAAACTAAATTCTATGAAATTTGTAGAAGTCAAGATTTAATCTTAC
>NZ_MXAX01000170.1:0-81 GCF_019249195.1 Rickettsia sp. TH2014
ATAATTTTTATAATGTCTGTAAGATTAAATCTTGACTTCTACACTCATCTGACAGTCATAACTTATCAGACATTCAGATAT
>NZ_MXAX01000170.1:92-2490 GCF_019249195.1 Rickettsia sp. TH2014
TGTCTGTAAGATTAAATCTTGACTTCTACATCAAATTGAAAACATTACTATTCGAATATTAAAAATAGGACACCGCAGAGATTGTTACGATTATGAAAGAAGCTAAAATAGAAAGTATTGACTTTGGTAATGCGTTATCGGAGCGTTATCTTGCTTATGCGTTGTCAACGATTATGTCACGTTCGCTTCCTGACGTACGCGATGGACTTAAGCCTGTACATCGTAGGTTGTTATACGCAATGCTACAGCTAAGACTTGAGCCGAATTCTGGTTATAAAAAATGTGCAAGAGTAGTCGGTGACGTAATAGGTAAATACCACCCGCACGGTGATGTGGCAGTGTATGATACCTTGGTACGTCTTGCTCAGTATTTTTCGCTTCGTTATCCTTTAATTGACGGACAGGGTAATTTCGGCTCTATCGATGGCGATAATGCAGCAGCTATGCGTTATACCGAATCACGCATGACGGAAATATGTACTTTATTAATGGTAGATATTGATAAAGATACGGTAGATTTTCGCCCTACTTACGACGATTCAGATTTAGAACCGATAATAATGCCCGCAGGTTTTCCGAACTTACTAGCTAACGGTTCGGAAGGTATAGCAGTCGGTATGGCAACCAATATACCGCCGCATAATTTACATGAGTTATGTGATGCTCTAATGTATTTAATCGACCACTCGAAAGCTGAAATTAATGATATAATGAATTTCATTAAAGGTCCTGATTTTCCAACCGGCGGCATAATTATTGATAAAGCCGAATTTATAAATGCTGCATATACTACTGGGCGTGGTAGTTTTAGAGTGAGAAGCAGATGGGAGAAAGAGGAGCTAAGTTACGGTACATATCAGATAGTCGTAACCGAGATACCTTATCAAATTCAAAAATCAAAACTTATAGAACAAATAGCGGTATTACTAAAGGATAAAAAAATCCCGCTTGTCGGCAATATTAGGGATGAATCAACCGACGTTATAAGATTGGTTATAGAGCCGAGAGATCGGGGATGTGATCCACAAATAGTTATGGAATCTCTATTCAAGCTAACGAATTTAGAAAGCCGTATTCAGCTAAATATGAATGTAATCGGTAGTAATAACGTGCCGAGAGTAATGAATATTTTAGAAGTTTTACAAGAGTTTTTAGCTCATAGACAAAATATTGTTACTCGCAGGTCAACTTATCTTTTAAACAAAATCAAGCATCGTTTAGAAATTCTAGAAGGTCTTAGAATAGCTTATCTAAATCTTGATGAGATAATTAAAATTATTCGTGAAGAGGATGAACCGAAAGCTATAATGATGGAGCGGTTTAAACTAACCGAAATACAGGTAGAAGCGATATTAAATACTCGTCTTCGCTCGTTACGCAAACTTGAAGAGCAGGAAATTATTAATGAGCATAGTAACTTGCAGAAGCAACAAGCTATATTAGAAGAGATTTTAAATAATCCTAAAGAACTATGGAAAATAGTTAAAAAAGAAATCAAAGCAGTACAAACGAAATTTGGATTAAATACAGTAATAGGAGCTAGACGTACAAGCTTTGAAGAAGTAACGCTTACGAATCAGGTAGTTGATATAACAGCGTTTATTACTAAAGAACCGATTACTATTATCTGCTCAAAAATGGGGTGGGTGCGTTCGTTAAAAGGTCATAACACCGATTTATCGAATATTAAATATAAAGAAGGTGATGCAGAGAAGTTTATTATAGAAGCTTACACGACCGATAAGATACTAATAGTAAGTTCGGAAGGTAGGTTTTTTACTTTGCTTGCTGATAATATTTCCAAAGGTAAAGGAACCGGCGAATCTATAAAGCTGCTTGTCGATATAGGCAATAACGATATTACAAATATTTTAGTCTACAAGCCTGATCAGCTTTTATTACTCGCAAGTAGTATAGGTAAGGGATTCTTGGTTAATTCAAATGAAGTAATGGCTCAAACAAAAACAGGAAAGCAAATTATGAGCGTGCCTGATGGTCACGCATGTATAGCATGTTTACCTGTAAACGGGGATAGTATTGCTTGCATCGGTGAAAGCCGTAAATTACTGGTATTTAACATAGGTGAGATACCGGAAATGAAAAAGGGACAAGGCGTAACGCTGCAAAAATTTAAGAATGCAAAGTTACTTGATATTAAAATATTTAATAAAGAAGATGGCTTAGGTTGGAACAACAATGGAAAAGTAAAACTTGAGAAAAACATCATTGCATTTTTAGGAAAAAGAGGGGGTACCGGTAAATTACCGCCTATGGGCTTCCCTCAAAATAATAGATTTTCATCATAATAATTTGTGTGATTTATAGACATAGTTACAATAAGGATGTAAGCTCAAATGTAATTTAGTTATCATGTAATAGTTGAGATTTAATCTTACAT
>NZ_MXAX01000171.1:0-1972 GCF_019249195.1 Rickettsia sp. TH2014
ATAATTTTTATAATGTCTGTAAGATTAAATCTTGACTTCTACAGACATCTTAGTTGTAACTATGTCTACAAATCACACAGATGATAATGAGAGTCAGTAATATTATCTAGTAATACATCTAATTCAGATTTTTCTGTGCTTAAACTGTTATTAGTGAATGTTAAACTACACATAAGGATTTTTAGTTTTTACGTAAGTAAATCTAATAGGAATGCCTGGCATGTCAAAAGCCTCACGCATATTATTTACTAAATACCTGGTATAGCTATCGGTAATTTTTTCCGGATTATTGGAGAATAATTTGAAAGTAGGGGGGCGGGTTTTTGTTTGAGTCATATATTTTACACGCACTCTTTTACCGCCTTTTTGTAGAGGTAGTGGATGTGCTTCCGTAGTAAAATTAAGCCATTCATTTAATTTGCTAGTAGTTATTCTCTTATTCCAAATTTTATAGATTTTAAGACACGCATCTAAAACCTGCTCTATATTTTGTTTATTTATTGCTGAAATAAATAGAACGGGTGCGCCTTTAACCTGAGGCAGATGAGTATTTATCTGATAATAAAATTCTTCCTGAAATGCTTCTTTTTTGGATTCTTTAACTAAATCCCATTTGTTCACTACTATAACTATACTTCTCCCCTCATTTACCACATGGCTTGCAATATTTAAATCTTGCTGTTTTAAAGGGGCTAAAGCATCAATCATTAAGATTACGGTATTAGCAAATTTAATAGAGTTAATAGCATCTGAAGCCGATAATTTTTCTAAAGACTCTGTAATAGTAGATTTTTTGCGGAGTCCTGCCGTATCGATTAATTTAATGTGATTATTTTTATATTGCCAATCAATTTCAATTGATTCACGAGTAATACCAGCTTCAGGACCGGTTAATAATCTTTCATCATTAATAAGAGCGTTTATAAAAGTAGATTTTCCGGCGTTAGGTCTGCCACTAACTACTATCTGCAAACAATCTCCTTTAATTGGATCGGCTATATTTATCTCGATTGATTCTTCTTCAGGTAACTTGGCAATAATTTCGTCATATAAATCAATTAAGCCTGTGCCATGCTCGGCAGAGATAGCCACCATACTATCAAACCCTAATTTGTAGTATTCTTTATCAAAATCAAAAGCTTTCTCGCATTTATTAACTATCAATATAGCAGGCTTATTATATTTTCTAACAAAGCTACCAAGTAGCTTATCACCGGGCAATATTCCGCTTCTACCATCAACCATAAAACAAATTAAATCTGCCTCTAAAATTGCTTTAGTAGTCTGTTCCATTAACCTTTCTCCCATACTATCAGGATTCTCTTCAAGTCCTGGGGTATCAATTAATAAAAATTCAAAAGAGCCGATTTTGCCTTCTGTATATTTTCTATCCCTAGTGACGCCCGGCAAATCGTGAACGATAGCTTTTTTATGTATGCTTAATCTATTGAAAAGGGTTGATTTGCCTACATTCGGACGACCAACTAAAGTAATGATTTTCTTAGTCATTATTAATATATTATTATGGTTAAGAGAACTAATAATGCTCCGATAAAACCTACTATATTTGCTATTATAATAGGTGTATTTTTTATTAATATGCCGTATATAAGCCAACTACAAAGAGCAATAGCACTTATAGTAAAGGCGGGCATAGAAACAGAAGCCGAAGATTTGCAGGTGCAAATCTTATGAGCCTGTACATAAAACATAAAATTGCCGATTGTACCGACAATCGTCATATATCTTTCGTAAAATTTCATGAATTTTGGAGACATATGTTTATTTCTTATTTTTGCGTCATTGCGAGGAGTGAAGCGACGAAGCAATCTCAGGAGTTTGTTATTATCTCATGAGATTGCCACGCAGCCTATGGCTCCTCGCAAGACCTTGTTGCGTAGATATAAAAAAAAGTAGCTGCGAACTAAGAAAAGTAGTAAATCGACAAAAAACTTAACCACAAGTGTGTATG
>NZ_MXAX01000172.1:0-6398 GCF_019249195.1 Rickettsia sp. TH2014
ATAATTTTTATAATGTCTGTAAGATTAAATCTTGACTTCTACAGCTAATTGTTATTACATATTCTTAAGAATCGACGGTGATAACATAATGCTTAGCTCTTTTAGAGCTTTATCTTCTACATAGCTTGGAGCGTTCATTAGTAAATCTTCAGCTTGCTGATTTAAAGGAAATGCAATTATTTCTCTTATATTAGTTGCTTCTGCGAGTAGCATAACGATTCTGTCAATACCGGGAGCTATTCCGCCATGTGGTGGAGCACCAAACTTAAATGCTCTAATCATACCGCCAAATCTCTTATCAACTTCCTCCTCACTATAACCTGCTATGGAAAATGCTTTATACATAATTTCCGGCTTATGGTTTCTAATAGCACCGCTGGAAAGCTCAATACCGTTACAAACAATATCATATTGATAGGCGTTAATTTCTAATAACTCTGCAGTAGTTTTAGCTTGCTCTAAAGCTTCTAAGCCGCCTTGTGGCATAGAAAATGGATTATGGCTAAAATCAATTTTTCCTGTGTCTTCATTTAATTCATAGAATGGAAAATTGGTAATCCAGCAGAATTTAAAGCAGTCTTTTTCGAGTAAATCAAGCTCTTCGCCAAGTCTTATTCTAACCTTGCCTGCAAGCTTTGCAGCTTTTTCTTTTTTATCGCTAGCAAAAAATACGACATCACCGTTACTAATACTAGCTGTAGCTTTTAGACTCTCTAATTGCTGCGGGCTTAAGAATTTTGCTACCGGTCCTTTTGCTTCACCGGTTTCACTAAACTGAATATAACCAAGTCCACTTGCTCCTTCGGATATTGCAAACTCTATCATTTTATCGAAGAAGCTACGAGGCAGTGCAGCTGCCTTAGGAGCAGGAATTGCACGAACAATACTACCTTTTTTGATATTCTCTCTGAAAATCGTAAAATCGGAATCTCTAAATATCTCAGTTACATCAACAATTATAATAGGATTTCGTAAATCAGGCTTATCAGAACCATATTTTAGCATAGATTCATTATATGGAATACGAACAAAAGGAGTCTCTGATACTTTTTCAGCCGTGAATTTAGTGAATAAATCATACATCACAGGCTCAATAGTACTAAATATGTCTTCCTGTGTAACAAACGACATTTCTACATCTAGCTGATAAAACTCGCCAGGTGATCTATCGGCTCTTGCATCTTCATCCCGAAAACAAGGAGCAATTTGGAAATAACGATCAAAGCCTGATACCATCAATAACTGCTTGAATTGCTGAGGTGCTTGCGGTAACGCATAGAACTTACCCGGATGCATTCTACTCGGTACTAAGAAATCTCTAGCACCTTCAGGTGAACTTGCCGTTAAAATCGGTGTTTGAAATTCGGTAAAACCTCTTGCCGTCATCAAATGACGAATATGAGAAATAATTTGTGAGCGGAGTATTATATTATTATGCAATTTCTCACGTCTAAGATCTAAAAAGCGATGTTTAAGCCTCGTCTCTTCTGGAGCATCTTTTTCAGTATTAATAACAAAAGGTAGAGTATCTGCAGCTGATTCAACAATAAATTCACCTGCTAAGACCTCAATATGACCTGTCGGAAGCGCATCATTAATAGTATCATTTGATCTTGCTACAACTGTACCCCTTACCGTAATTACCGACTCATAACGCAAACGACTTGCATCTTCCATAAGCTGCTGGTTTTGATCGGTAAACACGATTTGAGTTATACCATAATGATCGCGTAAATCTATGAAAACTAGATTACCGTGATCTCTTCTTCTATGTACCCAACCGGATAATTTAACTTCTTTCCCAACATCGGATATTTGTAATTCGTTACAATTATGAGTTCTATATTTATGCATTTTCTACGTATATTTCTTTCCTTTATACATATACATAAAATTACAGAGTTTCGCAAATAAAAACTAAAGTTTTATCTTGCCAAAATTTTATCTTGATATTGCAGCAGCTTTTGGCTTTGATGGGAGTTGCTGATGATTTTGTTGCTCCGGTTTTACTTGATTTAACTCACCTTTAATCCATTCATATATTGCTTTCTTAGGGTTTTTAATTATCTCTGCAACATTTTCTACTAGATTTATTATTCCTCTAACTAACGATAATACATCTTTTGCTATTTCACCTATAGAATTATTACCTGCTTGTAGTTTTTCTTGGTCTTTATTGGACAAATTACTACGTATGTTATTCATTCTTGATTTAAGCTCATCCTGTTCTAGCTCTTCTTTTGTAAAATGTGACTTAAGTTTTCTATCAACAATTTTTTGTTCTTCCGGAGTTAAATTTTTGTATTGATCAACAAGCTTATTAACTTTTTCTTGTTCTTCCGGTAGTTTTGAAATATTTTCAGCAATATTTGGCATTTGTTTCCCTTATAAAGTTAAAACATATTAATTTTGCCCATTATATATATTTTTTAACTTTATACAAGAAAAACTTTAATAGAAATTAACCTTTGAACGCAGCCTTAATACCTAGAAAGTCTAAAAAATTTCGTAATTCTTGACGTGCAAGTACGTGTGAGCTATTAAACGCTCTATCATATTTTGCAGTTTTTAGATCAAGTAATGTTAGACCTTGTAAAAATAACTCCCTATATATTACACGTTCACTAAATCCTTCTGCGAGTTTAAAGTTAATTCTTTTAGCAAGTTTAGCTAATACATTCCCTACGCGTCTTTTATTTAATGCATCAAGATTACTTAAACGATTACGCAGTATTACCCAATCTATACTAATTCTATCACGACTAGCACGCTCCATTTTCTGTTCCCAAATCATTTGACTATATATTGATGGGCTAATAATTTCATCTTTGCTGTCGACTTTTGCTATTACGTCTAAATCTAGAAAGCTGTCATTAATCGGTGTAATAATTGTATCGGCGTAAGAATGAGCAACTCTTGATAAAGGAGTATGACTGCCTGGGGTATCAATCACTATATAATCGGCATCCTGATTATTTGCAAGTACTTCCTTAAAACTCTTTGCTTGTTCTTCCGCATCGCTTTCCGATATATGAAAATGTTTCGGTACTAATACCGGTTTATCAAGATTTTGCTGATTATATAAATCTCGATTTTTTAAATAGCTGGTTAAAGAACCTTGACGTGAGTCGGTATCAATACTTACTACCGAATAATTTTGATAAAGCAGAGCTATTATTAAGTGCATGCAACAGGTAGTTTTACCTGCCCCGCCTTTTTCATTACCTATAACAAATATATAAGGTTTATTTATTGTGTTCATAATTATATTCAGAATAAACAAATAGCAAATAGATGACTTTTCGTCTGAGCTACGGAAAAACTGTAAGTTTTGTACGTACGCAATCTCAGGAGTTTGTTATTATTGCATGAGATTGCTACGCAGCCTATGGCTGCGTAGCTCATGACGACTCGGTTTCTACGCAACAAAGCGACTCTAGAATAACGTTAAATATATTCTTTAATGAATTTCTCAAGTAGCCTCACGCCATACCCCACTGCCCCTTTCGGACCGAGTGCTGAAGCTTTATTACTATTTGCAACACCTGCTATATCTAAATGAGCCCAATCTACTCCATCTTTAATGAAACGTTTAATGAAATGTGCAGCCGTGCAGCTTCCGGCAGCTCCCGGTACGTTCCCTATATTTGCCATATCAGCAATATCGGAGTTAATCATTGCATCGTACTCATCATGAAGCGGCATTCTCCAAAGTTTTTCATTAACTTCTTCCCCTACTTTTATTAACTTATCAGCTAGCTCATCATTATTGGAAAAACAACCGGCATATGTACTACCGAGTGCTACAGTTATTGCTCCTGTTAGAGTTGCAACGTCAATCACGCATTTAGGCTTAAATTTTTCTTGTGCATACCAAACTGCATCAGCAAGTACTAAACGCCCTTCTGCGTCGGTATTTAAAACTTCGGCAGTTTGCCCTGACATAGTAGTTACTACATCCCCTGGACGCTGTGCATTACCGGACGGCATATTTTCAACAAGCCCTACAACACCGACTATATTTACAGGTAATTTTTGACCGGCAACCGCAATCATAGCACCCACGACTGCTGCAGAGCCTCCCATATCGTATCTCATTAAATGCATATTACTTGACGGCTTTAAGGAAATACCGCCTGTATCAAAAATCACTCCTTTACCAACCAAAGCAATAGTCGGAACGTCTTTACTGCCGCCTTTATATTCCATTACTACTAATTTTGACTCGTTTTGTGAACCTTGACCGACCCCAAGTAATGCACCCATACCAAGATTTTTCATCTCACGTTCACCGATAACGTCAACATCTACTCCGAACGGTTCAAGTATATCAACTATTCTTTCAGCATAAACTTGCGGAGTTTTAATATTTGACGGTTCATTACATATATCCCTTGTAAAAAATACTGCCTCAGCAATTAATTTTTTGACTTCAAATAATTTTGCCACTTCAGTACTATTATCGGTAAAAATCTCAATTGACTCTACTGCAAACTTGTCTGCTTCTTTTAAGGTAGTTCTATATTGATCAAATCTGTAAGAAGCAAGAAACGCCCCACTAGCAACTAAAGATGCGAATGTTTGAGATGTAAACCTGCTAATGCTATTTGTAAGTTTTAAGCCGATAGTAGAAATTTTAGCACAAATAGCATGTTGTAAGATTTTACCACCTAACTCTTCAATTTTTGCTTCAGTTAATTTTTCTTCATTCCCAAGACCTGCTATTATCAAATATCTAACCTCGCCTGATTTAATGACAGACGGAATAACTTTAATCTGTCCATATTTACCGGTAAATTGCAGTTTATTCTGAATAGTTTTAGAAATTAATCCGTGATGTTGTTGATCGAGGCCTATTAAATTACTATCAAGCTTTAACTGTTCATCAATAAAAACTACTAGACCCTGATTAGTAGATGATTCTTCGTTCACAAAATTTATGTTAAGCATACTCATTCCTTATATTACTTTTGACTTTGGATAATTCTATTTATCTTGATAAAACTTTGCAAGTATTATAATTGATTTAAAACAAAATCTCATCAAATAGCATTTGACAAATGTTAATGTTTTTTATATTTTGCTGACGGATTAGTTAAATTTAAGTAATAACATGCCAGTATATGACATCACTTCTCATTTAATTAAGCAGAAGTATACTATGATTAAAACATCATGTGAGCTAAACCAAGATATGGATGAGATTTATAGCCTCACCCCTCATCCATTACGATATACTTGCCTTAACTATTTAAAGTTATTATCTCTACCTATATCGCTAGCATTTTATGTAACAAAGCTTTGTTTTACGGCTGATCCTGTATGGACATGGATAGGGATTAATATTTTGTATAAGAAGATGGATCAAGCAATAGCCAAAAAAATATTACACGGCTTACCTGACGAAATAGAAGCAGATCAAAATATACCTAAAATTGTCGAGTATGTATTTAAAAAATATGAAGAAAACCCTACATTAGCACCTCTTGTTGAACCTACATTTATACAAAAATTTTTAGCAGAGACCGGTAAATATATTCCTGCTTTTTCTAAAATAGTAAAGTTTTGGAATGAAGGAGGAATTAATTATTCTGATGAAATACAAACAAAACGAGAATTAATTGGCGTTATTTATAAACAAATTGTTTCTAAAGCTTATGAAGTAGGTAAAAAAGGAGAAAAGCTTGAAATAACGGATTTGAAAGAACTTTTCCCAGAGATAAATTTTGAAGAAAAAATCAATATTGAATCAGAAAATCTTGAAATAGATAAGGTAGAAGTAAGCAATGAAGAGCTTTCAATTTCTGAATTGCCTGTTAGACATCTTTCTAAACCAGCTTATAGAGAGGAATTTAAAGGAGATACGGAATGCAGCACCGCAGCGTATATAGACATATGTGAGGATGCAAGTCTAGGCTCGACATCTAAATCACCTCTAGAAGTGCAGTTTGGAAAGATTGATCAAAAACACGAAGAAGCTACGATTACTACTAATGCAAATAATGGTATTAACCCATTAGTAAACTTACTCATGTTAAAAGCTTTACATGATGGAATTTGTCAAGAGGCACCGAAAACTTATATTGAACATTGTTTAGCAGAAATTCAGATATCTAAAAATCAAGAAATACTTAAAAACTTCCGATATGAAGATTCTTTAGCAAGATTACAATTATACGGTAATTATAATTATGATAACAATAATACGTATATCTTTGAACAACCAGTATCTTATTTAGGTCAAACTTACGAGCATTTAACAGCACCGATCGCTTGTTATTAAAGAATAATTCCTACAAAATAAGAAAAAGCCTATAAAAAACTTAGTTTTTATAGGCTTTTTTTTGTCAATAATGCGTAGTAAGGTTATTTGGTCGTGCCTCCGTATTGCAGTTTAG
>NZ_MXAX01000173.1:0-4860 GCF_019249195.1 Rickettsia sp. TH2014
ATAATTTTTATAATGTCTGTAAGATTAAATCTTGACTTCTACAGTCAAATGTCCTGAGATTGCCACGCTCCCTACGGTCGCTCGCAATGACGACTCGGGTATCTGCAGGGGAGTGACCTCGAATCAATTATTTATTTTTATTATTATCACTACCGTCATCTTTCATGCCGTCTTTAAAAGCTTTAAGACCTTTGGCTAAATCGGACATAACTTGAGGTAATTTACCGGCACCGAATAATACAAAAATAATTAATAAAACTATTAATAAATGGCTAAAGCTCATTCCCATGATATTTTTGCTGTATAAGTTAAAATTTTATTATATAAGATATTATAGCTCTAATCTAGGATAAAATAATTAAAGAAATGCTTACTAAAAAACAATTTTCAGAATTTTTTGCTACTTTTTTTTATATCGGGAAAATAAAATACTGTCCAGGCACTTTTGGATCAATTGCCGCTTTCCCTCTAACTTACTTCTTAATATATTTTATTGTTAATCACAAAATAATCATTCCTTTCTCAAGTCTTACTCTCGGTGAAGTTCAACTTATCAGTATATTTATTATAAGTTTTAGCCTATGTTTGATACTCTTAATACTCGGCACTTATTTTACTAAAATATATTTAAATTATACAAATTCAGAAGACCCCAAAGAAGTGGTAATTGATGAAGTAGTAGGGCAAATGCTAACTATCGTTTTAGTATTTTTTTCTGCTTTATTTGCTAACGAATCGCATTTAATTAAATATTTTAGTCCGCTAACAATAAATATTATATTACTTCTCATATTACCTTTTTGTCTATTCCGATTTTTTGATATAGTAAAACCCTGGCCTATTAATTGGTTTGACAAAAATATTAAGGGCAGTATCGGCGTTATGCTTGATGACTTGTTAGCCGCAATATTTGCTGCGGTAACTCAATACGCAATTATATTTGTGTTAATAGACATAACATAATATTATCATTGACTAATTTCTAATATAATAATATGATACGACAAATATTTATAAATTTTTAAAGAGATAGTTTTCATGTTCGCAGTTATAAAAGCAGGTGGAAAACAATATAAAGTAGACAGAAATAGTATTATTAAAGTCGAAAAAATTGATGGAGAACTCGGTTCTAAAATTCAGTTTGATCAAATTTTAATGATTGGTGAATACTCAAAGCCTTCTTTTATTGGCACTCCAATAGTTAAAGGGGCTGTCGTTACGGCTGAAATTACTAACCAACTTAAAGATAATAAAATTATAGTCTTTAAGAAAAAGCGTAGAAAAAATTATCGTCGTAAAGCCGGTCATCGTCAAGAACTGACGGAATTAAAAATATTAGATATTACCAAACAATAATAATAACTTAAAAGGAATTATAAAATGGCAACCAAAAAAGCTGGTGGTAGTTCTAGGAACGGAAGAGACTCGGCCGGTCGAAGGCTGGGAGTTAAAAAGGCCGATGGACAATATGTAATACCCGGTAATATTATAGTCAGACAACGCGGCACAAAAATTCATCCTGGAACGAATGTAAGGCTTGGCAAAGATCATACAATATTCGCTCTGATAGAAGGTAGAGTAGAATTTTTAACTAAGCGAAATCATAAAATCGTTAATGTTAAAGAAATTGCAAGTGCTTAAGTATTTTTTTGTAGGCATTGCTCAATTAAGTATAGATTTTGTCATTGCGAGCAGTCGTAGACTGTGCGGCAATCCAGAAATAATTAAAAAAATTCTATAAATCAGAGTTTTTGACTGGATTGCTTCGTCAATTGCTATGCAATTTCCTCGCAATGACGGTTCAGGTATCAACGTAATGCCAAGCGAGACAACAAGCAGAAAATTAATTATATAATATTATATTAGGCTTCCTTTATTATGGCCTTAATAATTCAAAAGTTTGGTGGTACTTCCGTTTCAAATATTGATAGAATAAAAAAAATCGTTCCTATCATAAAAGCCGAAATAACTAAAAATAACCAAGTAATTGTAGTAGTTTCGGCTATGGCAGGTGTTACTAATCAACTTGTCACATTGTGTAATGAAGTATCAAGCCTTAACAACATTTCTCAATTTGCAGAATATGATGTAGTACTTTCTAGCGGCGAAATAGTCACTGCTTCATTACTAGCACTCGCTCTTCAAGAAGAAGACATAAAGGCACAATCATTTCTAGCTTGGCAATTACCGATTCTCACCGATAATAATCATAGTAAAGCTTTAGTAGAATCAATTACTACAGATTTACTAGAAAAATATTTACAGTTAAATACCGTCCCTATAATAGCCGGTTTTCAAGGAACTAACAAATCCAATAGGTTAACTACTTTGGGCAGAGGAGGATCCGATACTACTGCCGCCTTAATCGCTGCAGCTATGAAAGCCGATAGATGTGATATTTATACTGATGTAGAGGGAATATTTACTGCTGATCCAAGAATTATTCCAAATGCTAAGAAGATAAAAGAAATAGATTTTTTAGAAATGTTAGAACTAGCATCAAGCGGAGCAAAAGTACTACACCCTAGAGCCGTAGAGCTAGTAATGCGGTATAACATAGATATGCGTGTCCTTTCAACATTTTCACCGAATACAGAAGGTACGTTAATTACTTCAAAGGATAAAAATATGGAGAATGGAATTATTAACAGCATTACTTCTAATAAAAATTTATTAAAAATATCTGTAAAGAGCATTTCTTTAAGTTTTTTGCAAGTTGCAAATATGATTACACAAAATAATAATCATATTGAATTTATGCAAGAGATAAAAAATAATGAAGAATATAGTTTTATTACAAATTTAACTGATAAAAATAATTTACAAGCTTTACTTACTAATTTAAAAAATGATAAGCAGATACAAGATTTTACTTTTGATGCCGAAATTGCTACAATCTCTCTTATTGGTCATGGGATTAAAAATGATTGTAAAGTACTTGAAACGATATTATCAAAGTTAACGAAAGATAATATAAATGTTAACATGATACAATTATCAGAAGTTAAAATTACCTTATTAATAAATGATCAAGATGCAGAAAAAACAATTTTTAATTTATATAATCTTTTTAAAATATCTTAGATTCTACACCTGAAATTTAATTTATATTTTAAGTTATTTTATATTAAAATTATAAGATTTTGAAAAGGCGTGGCTTCTATTCCAGAAAATTTTATAATTTGTGATAAAAAGAGTTAAAATAGGTTAATTTAAATTTCATATATAAGACCTAAATACTTAATTAAATAGCTTAAATTTATTATTTTCATTATAATTATCTTCTATTTACTATTTATTAGTTATATATTAATAAATAAGTTTAATAGGCTATCTATAAAGTTATTTTAAAGCTAATTAAATTCTTTTTTGCTATAAAATCTCATTAATTATCAATTAAAATAATTTCATAGATAGCCTCTTAAAAATCATAAATTCTTATCATTTAAAAAAATTATTTTAACTCTCAATTTTCAGGAGTAAATTTTACAGGAAAAAATAATGAGCGAAGATATAAGGTCAAAAGAAAGATTTAATCGGATTAACGATATATCAGAGGCAAATACAGATGGTCCAGAAGAAATTAGAAATAATTTTAAAAAATTTGTACTGAATATATTAGAAGCAGACAATATAACCCCGTATAAGTTAAGTGAAAAAACAGGTACCCATGAAACAGCGTGGAAAAATTTCCTAGATGGTCGTACAAAAATGCCTGATATGGGAGCAATTGTTGCTCTCGCCGATTATAAAAATGTCCCGCTAGATGAAGTAATAGGCAGAGATATAAATAAAGAAAAAAAGAGAACGGTAGAAATAAAACAAACTCCAGAAATATCCGCATCTATAGCTAAACTACCAAAAGACACACTTCAAGAAGCCATGCTGATAGGAGAAAAAACTAGAGGATTTATACATATACCGACAACTAAAGAAACAAAATCTTTTGCTAAACAAGTTAAAAACTCTAATAAACCGAAAGGAAGATCTATCTAAATAAAAATATGTTTTCAATATTGATCCTAATATAAAACCTTACTTGATATTCTAAAATGGAAAATAACTTCAAAACGACCAAAATGGCCGACGCTACTTCCTCTTGCTTCCACTGATATTTCACCACAAAAAATAACTGATAATGAGAATATAAGGGTAACTTATGTAGGACATGTAACCTTTTTAATTCAAATAGACGGTTTAAATATCTTAACTGATCCGGTATGGTCGGAGCGGGTTAGTCCTTTTACTTTTGCAGGACCAAAGAGAGTAGTAAAGCCTGGCATTAATTTTACCGATTTACCTAAAATTGATATTATAGTAGTAAGTCATAATCATTATGACCATTTAGATATAAGAGCAATTAAAGATTTATGGGTACGAGATAAACCCAAGATTATTACACCGCTAATGAATGACGTAATAATCAAAAAACATATTAGCGATGCAGAAATTATTACCTTGGGATGGTGAGAATCATATAAAGAACAAAATATTTATCTAGAACCAGCCCAACATTGGTCAGCTAGAGGAATATTTGATAAAAATAAAGCATTATGGGGAATTTTATCATTAAAACTAAGATGGGAGATATTTGTTTTATAGGTGATTCGGGTTATAACGATACACTTTTTAAAGAGATCGGAAAAACATAATATTTTAATAAGCCTTATTCCGATAGGGGCTTATGAACCAAGATGGTTTATGAAACCGGTACATATGAATCCTGAAGAAGCCGTATTTACTCATTTGGTAATCCTCCCATTTTTAATCGCAATAGAGAGTAGAGAGTTAAGTTGCGAGAGCTAATTTTTGTATCGGTGTTATACCGCCAATATGTAATAGTTGAGATTTAATCTTACA
>NZ_MXAX01000174.1:0-1678 GCF_019249195.1 Rickettsia sp. TH2014
ATAATTTTTATAATGTCTGTAAGATTAAATCTTGACTTCTACAGCCGGCTCACTTCAGAACCTAAATTAAACTCAACTCAAAAACTTGTTCAAGGTTATTTTAACTTAACAGAGAAATCTTTTTCTATAGGTCTTGGAGCACTTTATGCTTATGAGCGTCAAACTCCTGAAGTATCTGACTCTAAAATTCAAGGATTACAAAAATTTTATGGAATTTCAGATTACAGAACTTTACAATTTTTCATTGTTCATAGTACAGTTGATCGATGGCATACACAAGAATGTGCAAATTTGTTTAATAATTTAAGCTCAAAAGAACAAAAATTAGTATATCAAGGAGCGATAAAAGGCGCAAAACTACTATGGCAATTTCTAGACGGTATATATACTCGGTGAATTTCAAAAATTGGCTACGTCGTTCTACAAGATCTGCGGTACTTACGTATTAAGTAACGGCTTCCGTTCCTCGCCTTGTGAATTCCTTGCTCTTTTTGAAATTGACCTTCGTATACCAACTCTTCATTTACTCGAAGTATAAATACAACGCATCATTAACTATTATTCTCTTTCATAAAATGAAAAATATCTTCCTACATTCCTTAAGCCTTGAAAATTATCGTAATTTTAAAAATCTTGAATTAAAAACAGATAATACCCCAATAATTTTAATAGGTGAAAACGGTAGCGGTAAAACTAATATTTTAGAAGCTATATCGTTGTTTTATCCAGGTAGAGGACTTCGGTCAGCTAAACTTGCCGATATATGCAAAGCTTCAGAAGATCAGTGTCTAGTTAAAGCTCTATTGCAAAGCAAATTAGGGCTTGCAGAATTTACCACACAATTTAAACGTAGCTCTAATAGAAGAATAACCGAGTATAACGAAAGTAAAATAGCCAATAATGAGTTAAGTAAATTTACCAGCATGGTATGGCTGACTCCGCAAATGGAAGGTATCTTTACAAGCGGTAGTAGTGATAGAAGAAAATTTCTTGATAGAATAGTTTATAATTTTGATTCAAAGCATGCAGAATTAGTGAGTAAATATGAATATTACATGTATGAGAGAAATAAAATTCTAGCAGAAGATATAAGAGATGATAATTGGCTGAAAATCATAGAAGAAAAAATGGCTGATATGTCTAGTCATATTGCTAATAATCGCTTAAAAACCTTAGAATTTATGCAGCAAGCAATAGATGAACTTGAAAATGAGTTTCCAAAAGCCGATTTATCGATTGACGGCATTGTTGAACAAAAAATATTAGACGGTGCAGAAGATATTGTGGGTTTTATTACTGCAGAACTTTACAAAGCAAGAGGCAAAGATAAACTACTCGGTCGCACTAGCTTTGGAGTCCATAAAAGCGATTTTCTAGTCAAACATAAAAGGAAAAATATCTTAGCAAAATTTTGTTCTACAGGTGAGCAGAAAGCTATATTAATTGCGATAATCCTTGCCGAAATGAATTATGCTATAAAACTAACTAAAATAGCACCGATTTTACTTTTAGATGAGGTCTTTGTGCATCTAGACGACAAAAGACGAGGGTATTTAATCGAATTTTTTACCGGTTTAAACATGCAGCTATGGGTTACCGCTACCGATTTAGAGGGAATAGAAAATTTTGCAAGTAAAGCACAATTGATTAAGTTGTAATAGTTGAGATTTAATCTTAC
>NZ_MXAX01000175.1:0-8425 GCF_019249195.1 Rickettsia sp. TH2014
ATAATTTTTATAATGTCTGTAAGATTAAATCTTGACTTCTACATATTACAATGACGCTAATCATCCTGAGAAATTTGAATATGAAAATGTTAGAGGAGCTTATTTTGTTAAATTGATTATAGGGAAATTTTGTGCTATTGCTATGGGTACTAGTTTTATAACCGATGATATGAATCATCCTATGGGTGGATTTTCTACTTATTCTTTTTTTATTTTTGAAAATTGGAATAATTATACGCCTTCACCTGACAAAAGCAGAGACACAATTATAGGAAATGATGTATGGTTTGGTACAAACTCTACTATTTTGCCCGGAGTTAATGTAGGTGACGGAGCAATTATCGGTGCTTGCTCAGTAGTAGCTAAAGATGTACCGCCGTATAGTATTGTTGTCGGTAATCCTGCAAAGATAGTACGCTATAGATTTCCTGAGGAGATAATTGAGCAATTACTTGAAATTAAATGGAGGGACTGGGATTATGATAAAATCACTCGGGATATTCCGGCAATTGTTGGAGCAGATATCGAAAAATTAAAACAGGTTAGCTAAATGAATAATAGTAAACATTTATGACATTAAATCTACCAAAAGTTATTCCTGAGTTTTTACAAAAGCATTCTGATGAAAAATTTACATCTGACGAACTTGCAAAAGGAATTTTTAAAGATTATCCTAAACAATGCGAGGAAAAGCGACAAAGAAGTAAAGCAAAAAAAGTATTATTAACAGATGATAAGGCTTTGATTAAACAAATTGCAGCTGAGATTGCATCAATTAGACAAATCTTACAGAAGAAACACCCTCAAATCAAAACAATAGAGGGACGACCACGTAAATATTACTATACCGAAAAAACCGATATAGAAGAAATTGAGCAGATCGCAACATTTAATGCTTCCGGCTCTTCTCCCAAGTTAAAAGAAAAAGATTTATATAGTAAATTATCTGAATTTTTGCATTCGGAATTCAACATATATAATTATCGAATTAATGAAAAACGTTCAACCAATGGACGTGGACCCGACGGTAATAAATGGTTATATCCCGATATTGTTGGGGTAGAAGATTTAAGTGCCGATTGGAACGATGAAATCAAGGATTGTGTAAAAGAATATTTTGACAAAAAAACCAAGCTATCATCGTATGAAGTGAAAACGGTAATTAACCAAGCCAATGTTCGTCAAATGTTTTTTCAAACTGTTAGTAATTCTTCTTGGGCTAATTTAGGATATTTAGTTATCACGGAAATTCGTGGTGACAATACAAAAAAAGAATTAAATATATTATGTGACTTACATGGGGTTGGTGTTATTGAACTTAATATAGATAAACCTTTAGAAAGCTATATTAGAATTCCAGCAAAAGAACGACCGGAAGTAGATTGGAATACGGCAAACCGTTTAGCTAAAGAAAATAAGGATTTTTGTAATTATATTGAAAAGATACATCACTTTTATAAAACAAGTCATTCTAGGTACCTCAAACCTAATACACAATCAGAATAGCATTAGCTAGCAAAATTCAGGATAATTTATGACTCAGGCTATAACTACTAACAACATAAATCACGATGACCACTATACCACGCACGGCTGGAGGCGATGGCTTTTTTCTACCAATCATAAAGATATCGGCATTATGTATATCATATTTGCCGTTTTTGCCGGAATTGTCGGAGGGTCATTTTCTCTTCTCTTTAGGTTAGAGCTTGCAATGCCTGGCGGCACTTTCTTAAATCATGATTTCCAGCTATATAATGTGCTTATCACGGCACATGCGGTTATTATGGTATTCTTTATGATTATGCCGGCTTTGTTCGGTGGTTTTGGTAACTATTTCGTACCTCTGTTAATAGGGGCTCCCGATATGGCATTTCCACGCCTTAACAATATCAGTTTTTGGCTGTTAGTTCCTGCTTTTATCCTACTTATGGGCTCTGCTTTTGTTGACGGCGGTCCTGGAACGGGCTGGACGCTCTACCCTCCTTTAAGTAATTTGAGCGGTCACCCGGGAGCAGCCGTTGATATGGCTATTTTCAGCTTACATTTAACCGGTCTATCGTCAATCCTCGGATCAATTAACTTAATTGTTACTATCTTTAATATGAGAGCTCCGGGTATGGGGCTTTTCAAGATGCCATTATTTGTTTGGTCTATATTAGTAACTGCATTCCTTATAATCTTAGCCATGCCAGTACTTGGCGGAGCTATAACTATGCTGCTTACCGACCGTAACTTTGGAACTAATTTCTTTAAACCGGACGGCGGCGGTGATCCTGTATTATTTCAGCATCTATTTTGGTTTTTCGGTCATCCTGAAGTATATATCGTAATACTTCCAGGCTTTGGTATAGTAAGTCAGGTTATCTCGACTTTTTCACGCAAACCTATATTCGGTTATCAAGGTATGGTCGGAGCTATGGTAATAATCGGATTCGTCGGGTTTATCGTATGGGCTCACCATATGTTTACTGTTGGTCTTTCTTATAATGCACTTATATATTTCACTGCCGGAACAATGATTATAGCAGTTCCGACGGGCATTAAAATATTTAGTTGGATAGCGACTATGTGGGGTGGCTCGATTACATTCCCGACTCCTATGCTATTTTCAATAGGGTTTATCATATTATTCACGATTGGCGGCGTAACCGGCATAATCCTATCAAATTCAGCACTTGATAGGGTACTGCATGATACATATTATGTTGTGGCACATTTCCATTATACGATGTCGCTCGGTGCTTTATTTACGGCATTTGCAGGATTTTATTACTGGCTCGGCAAAATATCCGGTAAACAATATCCGGAAATTTTAGGAAAAATCCATTTTTGGATTACATTTATAGGTGTTAATTTAACTTTCTTCCCACAGCACTTTTTAGGGCTTGCGGGTATGCCAAGAAGAATACCAGACTACCCTGAAGCTTTCGCAGGTTGGAATATGGTTTCATCGATAGGAGCAGGCGTCTCTATGTTTGCTGCTCTTTATTTTGTATTTATCGTTTTCTATACGCTAAAATACGGCAACAATTGCCCAAATAATCCTTGGGGTATTGGAGCTGATACGCTTGAGTGGACGCTTACCTCACCACCGCCATTCCATACTTTTGAAACACCACCACATATTGAGGGGTAATAGTGGCTTTGCTGTGCGGATGCCAAGTCGTCATTACGAGGGGTTGCGTTAGCAACGACGCGGCAATCTCATAAGATAATTTAAAAAACTCCTGAGATTACCACGCCAGCATGAATGCTGGCTCGCAATGACGGGACTTTTATAAACAATATAGCTGACAGAAAAATAATAAAACGATAACAAAATGAAAAAGAAACCGATAATAGGTGTTACACCTGATTTAGCTCAAAATTGTGAAAAATATACTTACGCTGCTTTTCCATGGTACGCCTTGCGAAGAAACTATACCGATGCTATTATTGCAGCCGGTGGTGTACCTCTATTATTACCTTATCAAACTGATACAATAAATCAGCTTATGGAACTTGTGGACGGTGTTGTAATTCCAGGCGGTGATGAGGACATACATCCTAAATTTTATGAGCCGGAATGCGCCGAAGATGTAGTAATTTCTAATGAAGAACGTGATAATTTTGAGATATTAGTTTTAAAGAAAGCATTAGAGAGAGAGATTCCGATTTTAGGAATATGCCGAGGTATGCAGCTATTAAACGTTATTTTTAAAGGTACGCTTATTAAACATATTCCTGATTATATTGAAACTGTCATTAATCATACACAACCTTCGCCTAAAAACATAGTTTCGCATGCAATTAATATAGAAGCAAATACTAAACTTGCTAAAATAGCTAATAATCAGCTACAAACTATGGTTAATTCGACTCATCACCAAGCTGCTAAACAACTTGGTAATGACCTTATCGTATCTGCAAAAGCAGAAGATGGTATAATTGAAGCCATTGAATCAACGAAACATAAATTTGTTATCGGCGTTCAATGGCATCCTGAATATCTTAACGATAATGGAGTAGATTTAGAATTATTTAAAGAACTCGTAAAAGTTAGTAAGTAAATATTAGTTTTCAACATAATTAGATGAACATATTACAAACGCTTTATTATATTCATATCCAAGCGGTCAAAAACATACGGAATTTTTAGAGCGTTCACATACGAAAGTAGAACCTCTACCATTGTCTCCCAGTTGATACTGACCATAAATTACAGGTCCACATTGTTCTTGCCAAGCAATTGAATATTTTACTCGATTATCTTGCACATCCCATTGTTGTAAACAGCCGCTAATAATACAATTCATTTCAGTCGCAAATAGTTTAACCAATTTTTGTATTATCAAATCTTCTTGTTGTTCTACTTGTATATTATCACAATAAGCTATATGTGTGTTTAAATTATTAGCATAAGCTCGTGATGTTATAGAGACTATAATAGTAAATAATATAATAAAAATTTTCATATGATACCTTATTTATAAAATTTAAATTAATATATTTTAAGATACTTAATAAGAAACTAATAAGCAAATATTATTTATTGTACTATATTATCGTTTTAAATAAGATTTGTTTCAGACCTTGGATCTGCTATATTATCGTAAAAAACATTATTTATGACTGCTGATTATTCTTTTTTGAAAAGTTTTGCTGAGTATATCATTGATAAATTAGAGAAAGGTACAGAAGTTCACATAATATTGCCTAATAATTTCTCATGCCTAGAATTAAAGAAAATTTTAACCGATAAATATAAAATTAAATTACCTATAATTATTCCTTTTAATTCTCTTATTTCAAAAAAAACCGATTCGGATTATATATCTAAAATAGAAGAACTTTTTATTATATCAAAAATAATTACAGAATATAAAGACTTACAATTTAATAATAATGAATCATTAAAAGCTGCAGAAATTCTAAGAAAATTGTTTAATGATCTTATAATCAATAATATCGATATAAAATTAATTGAAGTCTATCACAATTCTAACTATTGGCAAAAGATTTATAAATTTCTAGAATATTGCTTTTTAAGATGGCAAGAAGAAATATCGCTTACTCAAAAACAAACCAAAGCAATCCATAAATTAAAGCTATTACAAGAAGAAATAATCAGAATAAAGAATAGGAATAAGCAGGTAATACTTGCCGGAATGTTCAAGCCTAATATTTTTTTTAAAAGATTTGAAGAAGAATTAAAGAATTGCATAATTCACTATAATCCAGCCTCCAAGCAGATTAGCGATGGTATATCTTATTATGAACCTAATGACATTTATGAAGAGGCGGTAGCAATAGCTTATATATGTAGCCGTAATAAAGATAAACGAATAGCAATCGTTACGGATAATGATAAGCTTAAAAGAGTATATTGTAATTTTTTAGACAGATACGAAGATCTACTAGGTAATGACTTAAGGCTTACTAATATAGGGGAATTACTAACTTCCATTATTAAAATATTATGTAATAATTTTGATTTAAAACTCCTATTTTTATTACTTAAAAATCCTTTAATTAACTGCTCTGCCGTACAAAAGTTAGAGATGATACTATCTAATAAAAACCGCTTTATATCCTCGCCTAAATATTTATTGCAATTACAATTTGATAACGAGGATACAAAAGAATATTGCCGTAACTTAATAG
Source organism: Rickettsia sp. TH2014 (assembly GCF_019249195.1). NCBI lineage: Bacteria > Pseudomonadati > Pseudomonadota > Alphaproteobacteria > Rickettsiales > Rickettsiaceae > Rickettsia > Rickettsia sp. TH2014. The sequence goes on from NZ_MXAX01000175.1 coordinate 5,647, forward strand.
ATATTTTATTTACCGATAACCCGCATAATATACTAGATATTCTGACCTTAACTAAAGAAATAGCTGAAAAACTTTTACCTACTATTTGGGAAAAAGAAGGAGCAGCAGAACTAGTTGAGTTTTTAACAAATTTAACTGCATATAGCAAATATATAAATTCAATGGATAAAAAAGATTTTCCTAAAATTTTTTCTTTTTTACTCTCTAATATCAAATATTATAATAATACTGACTCTGCTAGTATTATTATAGGACGACCTGAAGATTTAGCATTATGTACATTCGACTTAATTATATTACCGCATTTTAATGGTGAAAACTGGACACCTACCGCTAAATCTCACCCATGGCTTAGCAAGAAAGCCTTGCAGATACTAAATATAGATTATGAGGAAATCGCCTCTACTCTATATTCAGATTACTTCAATTTATTTCTACAAAATAAACAAGTAATTATACTAAACGCTAAAAAATATGATGGTAAGTTGTCAGTGCCGTGTAATTTATTTTTGAAATTACAGGATGTCATTCCTGTCGTCCCTTATGTCATTCCTGCGGAAGCAGGAATCCACCCAGACATGGATTCCCGCCGTTGCTGGAATGACATAAGGAAGGATGACATAGGGGACGAGTCTACAGCACATAGCCACTCTTTCCCATCCGTCTTATCAGTAACCGACATAGAAACATTAATAAGAAACCCATACGGGTTTTATGCTAAGAAAATCCTTGGACTACGTAAAAAAGATAATATATGGGAAGAGCCTAAAATATCGGATTTCGGTAATTTTATTCATAAAGTTTTAGAGGAGTATTCTAAAAATTACGACAAACAATTTATTAATTTAAACTTGCTTGATAAACAAAATTCTTTAATAAATATCGGCAATCATATTTTATATGGCACTATTTTACCAAACTACACAAAAAAAACTTGGCAAATAAAACTCACGGCTTTCAGCAAAGCTTTTATTTTATTTGATATAGAACGCCGAAAAAATTGCAAAGAAATCTATTTTGAGACTAAAGGGGAATTACGGCTAAATATTGCAGGTCAAGATATAAAAATAATCGGTATAGCTGACCGAATTGAAATAAGTAAATCAAACCATATAACTATACTAGATTATAAAACCGGTACTATTCCGACTAAGAAAGAAATAGAGCTTGGACTCTCTCCGCAACTTATTATCGAAAGTTTAATGTTGCTAGAAAACGGATTTAATATTAAAAATGAAAATACTATAGTCAATTCAGTTGGGCTTGGATACAAGGCACCGAGGGTAGAGCCTATAATAATAGGCGAGACGACGAGTAACATCGTCAGCAAGCCTAAATCAATTGACTATACCATTGCTTATGTGAAAATAACCAGTACCGAACCTTATATACAAACAACAGAAATAGCTTTAAGAATTGAAACTTTAAATAGATATAAAGCAGGACTCGTAAAATTACTTGAATATTACATTACAAATAAGTCTTTTGCTTATGATTTGAATTTATCAAAATATAATGATTATTTGCATTTGATTAGGCAGAGTTAATTATAACAGCCGTCATTGCGAGGAAATTGCATAGCAATTGACGAAGCAATCTCGTGGCCGAAGTCCTGAGATTGCCACGCTCCCTACGGTCGCTCGCAATGACGTAGTGGTAGTCAAGCCACGGGGATAACATAACATTTACAACCCCATCACTAACTTAAATCCTTTATTCTTCCCCATGATAATCTTGCTATCCGTATTATAAATAATCGGATCGTTAATTTTGGCATGACCGAATCTATTTGTTTTAAATACCGGGATATTTAAATTATCTGCAAAATTACGAAGCACCAACATTGTGGCGTCAAGATCTTTACCGAATGAACCAAATATTATAGCCTTAACATCCTTAAGTAGCCCTGCTTGCTTTAAGTGTATAAGCTCACGATCTAATCTAAAAGGAGCTACATTCACATCTTCTAAAAAAAGAATTTTGCCTTTAGTCTTTATTTGCCAATTCGTTCCTATACTAGTTTGCACCATAGTTAAGTTACCGCCTGTTAGTTTACCGTTAACAAGATCACTTGATTTTGCTATATCATTAAGCGGACTCAAATTATTTATAGTAACCTGCTTTACCTTACCTTTTAATATTTCAGCAAGCTTGGTAAAATTACTTTGATCTTTATCAGTTTTTAATAAGTCGGCTATATTACTGCCGTGAATAGTTTTCCATCCCCATTCTTGTGATAGAAAAAGATGTAAAACCGTTATATCGCTATATCCTATAAAGAATTTCTCTTTATTTGGTTTTGATAGCTTTAGTAAATCGGGAATTATTCTAGCAGAACCATAACCGCCTCGTAAACTCCATACTACATTATCAGACTCATCAAATAATATATCCCGCAGGCAATTAAATCTTACTTCATCGCTACTTGCAAGAAAGGGTAGCTTACCTTTAGCAAAACATTTAGAAGGAATTTTTAAATTTAATCCATTAATATTTTTTAAATCCGATAAAGTCTTATTATCAGCACCTGTTGCCGGAGCAACAACAGTAATAGGAATATTTTTTAGGTTAGTAGCAGCAGAAAAAGCTGATATTGAAAAGAATAATATTATTAGTAAAGATAAGTTTTTAAGAATCATGGAATTATATATTATGGTAAGCGTTGCCTGCATGAATCGGTTTCCGTCATTGCGAGGAAAAATTGAAAATTTTGTACGTCCGCAATCTCAGAATGTTTGACAAGATTGCCATGTCGGGACTATGTCCCTCCTCGCAAGGC
>NZ_MXAX01000176.1:0-10830 GCF_019249195.1 Rickettsia sp. TH2014
ATAATTTTTATAATGTCTGTAAGATTAAATCTTGACTTCTACATATCATAGAGCATAATATTTTATTGGTCTTGTAATATGTATAACCATAGAAAAAACCGCATATAGTACTTAAGGCTATATATTAGCCCGCCTTGAAAATGTGCGACCCCAAACATTAAAGATGCTATAATAACAGCTAAAATTTGCTGGTTCGGTAAAAGATTTTGTAATATTCTTTGTAAAAATCCTCGACAGAATGTTTCCTCAGCTATACATACGAAAAAGAAATTATTAATTGCCCATATCGGTAATATACTTGGGATTTTAGGCTCAAATAAGACGTAACCGCTTATCAAAGACAGGGCTATCATTATTGTTATACACAGTAATAAAGGTAGTAATGTGTATTTTACAGTGCCGCTACTCGCTTGTTTTTCTAAAATATATAAATTACTGATAGAGAAAATTATTAAAGCCGGCATTACCTTATCAAAATTTAGATACATAGAAAACGGTATGGATAATTCCGATAACTGTACTTTATTAATAGCAAGTATATTAAAAAATCCTGACACTTTATGAAAAGCAAATAAAGTAAAACAAAGGGAGATTAATATAAATAATAAGGTTTTTAGTACTTTATTTAGCTGTAAATTAAAATAGGTATAAGTAATAGCAGCAAAAATAGATAAAGCCCCAACTCTTATAATATTTATTACGCCTTGATATAAAGCGGCTAAAATTGTAATGCCTATACCTAAATATGCAGGTCTTTTATCACGACAAAATAAAGATATCAAGATTGTTGTAATAAGAAAAATATAGATGATAGTTAAGGATGACGTATAAACCTTTGTAAAAAACTATTTTTAATATATAGTTATTTTTTAGCATTAAAAATAGAAAAATTATTAAATATTGGATTTTAAAAAGAAAATATAAAAAATACTCATAAGAAAAACCAATAAAATAATATATATGTAATTGGGAGATTTTATGCAAGATATAGAATATTGGGAAAAAAATTTTGAAAGCTGTAAATATTCACATAAATTAATCGAAAGGCTTTTATTTTTAAATACCCAAGTAAAACAACCTGTTGATATTAGGGAAGTTAAAAAAGGTATTTATTATGCTCGTAAATATCATGGTGAGCAAATGCGTCAATCGGGTGATCCTTATTATTCTCATCCAATCGCAGTAACAATTATGGTAGCAGAATTTGTAGCAAAAGAAGCACCTAAACTCTTTACTTTTAGAATGCTACAAGCCGCATTACTTCATGACACTATTGAAGATACTGAACTTACTGAAGAAATGATTAGTAACATTTTTGATGAAGAGGTAGCAAGGCATGTAGAAGGTCTAACTAGAATTAAACCTTGTGGAAAAATAAGTAGTGCGAAAAGTCTTATTTTATTAATTAAACAAAAAAGATACGATACTGCTCTTATAAAACTTTTTGATAGAATACATAATTTACAAACTTTAGAAGCAAAATCGCCTGAAAAAGCTCATAAAATAATTAAAGAGACATTAAAAAGCTTTTTAGTGTTAAGCGAAATACTTGAAATACCTTCAGTTTCAGAGCTTATATATGCTGAATGTTATAAAAATAATTTAAAGTTTAATATAAATTCTACTTTTAATAAAATTATAAATTTCGATTCTTTTCCATTCTCTCAAAATAAGTTACTCCCATAAAGAAAGTTATACCTACCGGAATGAAAATTAAAAATAATCCCCAATATCCTAGATAATTGGTAATATAAACTAAACCAAATGACGTTATAATATACGTAAATAATTTTGCTATTGCACTTAGCATACTAGTATATGTAAATCTCTTAAAAACCGGAAAATATTTATAAAATATAGGAGCTGCCGGTACGTGATCAAATACGAATAATGCAGCTAAACATTGAAAAATAAAAATATATAAAGGAGTAGGGTTATAATTTAGCATTATAGGAAAAAAAATGAGAGAGGTAAAAAATAGATATAATTTTACCTTTAAGATTTTTAAAGGATGGATTTTATAGCTAATAAATGCAAGACCGATAATACCGAGTAAATCTATTATAGATACCCAAAAATTTTGATTTATAATTTGATTCGGAGTAAAACCGCATTCTCTTTTTAATATATCAGCACAATATATATACACGAAATAAAAACACGGAGGTCTCGCACATTGGATAAAGAAATACCAAATAGAAGTGGCGTTTGGAACTTTTTGATCTAGAATATCTTTGTCAATTTCTTCAAGCGTAATATTATTTTCTTGAAGTCTTAGTTTTAATTTATTTTTTTTATTTGAAAATGCCTCTGCTTCTTTTAAACTAGTCCTCGCAATAGTACCTACAAAAGCAATAGTTGCGCCAACAAAAAAAGCTATACGCCAACTTGATTCATGTTGATAAATATTTTGATTAGTAAAAATTGATGCAATACCTAGTGCTACCGTCGTGCCTACGGCAGAAAATACAGTTATAATTGCTACTAACGGATATTGTATAGGAGGAGATGAATTTTCGGTTAAATACAGCTCTGCACCTCGTGCTTCTGCAGTTGCCGACATACCTTGAATTATACGACATATAGTAAGAACCCAAGAGGCTGTTATACCTATCTGTGCATATGTTGGCATACTGCCTATAATCACACAAGTAATAGCCATTAATAGAGTAGTTAAAACAACTACAATCTTACGTCCAAAATGATCTCCTATATATCCGAATATTAATGCTCCTATAGGTCTCAACAAGTAGGTAGAGCAGAAAGAAAAGGCAGTAAGCAGCGAAAAAGTGAAAGGATCATATTCCGGAAAAAATAAATTATTTAAAAGCACCGCCATATGCACATAAAGCATAAGGTCAAAATACTCTAGAAATGTACCTATAGAAAGTAATCCGACAGCTTGTTTTTGTTCTTTATTTAAACTTTTTTGTTCTTTTTCGTAGCCTAACATAACCTTTATATATAATTAGATTTCGAAATAAGCTATACTTTTTTGGTTAAAAGTCAATAAAAGATTAAGAATTTTTAATAAATATTATTACAAAATATTTAGGTTCTGCAAAGTTATCTAGCCTAAAATCTTCAAATTATCTATTTTTCTCTGAAAGCTTTAAATGCAGTATCAGTAACGGGATCAAGTAAATATCTAAGTAGTGTTCTAGTACCGGTTACGATTTGTACCTCAGCTTGCATACCTGGATGTAGCTCAAGATTTTTAACTTTAGCAACTTTGTTAAATTCATCCATATCAATTTCAACTCTTGCAACATAATAATTATCTTGTTGTTGTCCCGGATGCTGTCTTTCATCTTGTACGATATCGGGTGATATGCTTACTACTTTACCGGTAAATGTTGGGGTCGTTCTTGATTTAAATGCACTGAAACGTATTTTTGCAACTAGCCCCTCATGTACTGAGTCAATGTTTTTTTGAGATACCTTTGCTTCTATTATTAATGGATCATTAATTGGTGAAATTTCCATAATAGGTTGTCCGTGACTTATAACACCACCTATTGTATGATATTTTAAATTATTAATTATACCGTCAACAGGTGATCTTATTATCACACGATTAAGTGAATCCGTCAGGGAATTATATTTTTCTTTAAGAGAGGCTGTTTGTACTTGAGCTTCACGAAGCTCTGTTAAAGTCCGCTCAGTATATTTATTTTGTTGATTTATAATTTTAATTTGAGTTTCGGTAATAGCATGGCGTATCCCTGCTATTTCGGCTTCAGTTGTTGCAACATCGCTTTTTGAAGCGGCAACTTTTGCTTCTTGGTCTAATAAAGCTGCTTTTTGTACAAAGCCTTTTTCTTTTAACGTTCTTACAGCTTTTAAACGGTCTTGATAAACTTCAGCAGTTTTTGAAGCGGCAACTTTTTTTGCTTCTAAACCTTCAATTTTTTTCTCAAGTTGAGCAATATTTTGATTTAATGCATCTTTCTCTGAGTTATATACTTCTTTTCTAGATCTAAATAAATTTTCCTGTGTATGAATTATTTTAGCTACTTCCGGTAAATTTATATCCTGCATTAGAAAATCAGAGAATTCGATTTGTTCTAAATTATCACGTTCGGCAATTAAACGATTTTCAGTTGCTAAAAAATTACGGTACTGACCAAGAATATTTTCATATTCGCTTTTTATTCTAGTTGCTTCAAGCTCTATTAACTTATCGCCTTCTTTGACTTTGTCACCTTGCTTAACGTAAATAGCATTGATTATTCCACCTTCATTATGTTGAACCGTTTTTTTATTTGTGCTTGGCATTACGATACCGACAGCTACAGCACCGCTATCAAGAGGGGCAAGCGCTGCCCATAATCCGCCTATTAATACTAAAAAGATAATAACATAAATACCGAAAAGTATAGGTGACCTTGCAGCTTGGGCTACGTTATTACGATCTTTATCTGTTTTTTTGGTAGTAAAATTAACAAACCTGTCAAGCTTTACTAATAAGAACTCTATAACGTGAGAGGTTATCTTTAATGTAGTATTTATTAAAGCTTTACGCTTAGAACTTTGACCTTTAAGGTTTAATGAATCTTCGCGTAAGGACAATAATTGTTTCAATTGCTCCGGAGTAATTTGAGGTTTATTGTGTTTTAAGTCCTGCATAATATTTAATCATTAATTATTGGTGTTTTTCGTCATTGCGAGAAGAATTACGAAGTAATTCGACGAAGCAATCCAGTAAAAAAATCTGTAAATCAGATTTTTTTTAATTATTTTTTCTGGATTGTCGCGTCGCTTCGCTCCTCGCAATGACGATTTGGAAGCCATGCGGTAATACCATTAATTATTAATATGAATTGTGCCGCTTTTTAAAGTTTTAAAGTGTTTTTGAATCTCTTCTTCCGTTCCGTAAACTGCAACGGCTCCATCCTGTAATATTAGAATTTTATCAACAACGGATAATACGGAAGGTCTATGTGAAATTACAACGACTGCTATCCCTTTAAGCTTTGCTTGTTTTAAGGCACCTGCAAGGGCAACTTCACCTGCCTCATCTAAATTAGCATTAGGCTCATCTAAAATGATAAGTTTTGGATTGCCGTAAAAAGCTCTAGCAAGCCCGATACGTTGTCTTTGACCACCTGATAGATTAGAGCCTGCAGGACCGATATCAGAATCATAACCGTCAGGGAATCTTAATATCATTTCATGAGCTCCGGCTATTTTAGCTGCTTCAATAACTTTTTGCGGATCGGCATCTTCTTCCATTCTAGCTATATTTTGTTTAATACTACCGCTAAAAAGTTCTATTCCTTGGGGAAGATAGCCAACATGTCTACCGAAATCGTCTCTATTCCAACGGTAAACTTCTGCTTCATCTAAACGTACTGAACCTGATGATTCTTTCCATGCTCCGACTATGATTTTAGCTAAAGTTGATTTTCCTGTAGCCGAAGGACCGATAATTGCTAAAACTTCGCCCGGCTGTACTGTAAAACTAACGCCTTTTAAGATATATTTCGGTACGGGAGGTTGTGGTAAATGTTTCGGTATAGGATGAGCATAATAAATATTTTCAACAGTAAGATGACCATCAACGTTCGGAATTGGCATCGCTTCATCTCTAGAAGAATAAGTGTTAAATAAATTATTAATGTTTTTGTATGATTTAATAGCACCGCTCATACTTTTCCATAAATCAATAGCATTATCGAAAGGAGCAAGAGCTCTACCGACTATGATAGAGCTCATAATCATATTACCGGGCGTCATATCTGCACTGTGAGATTTTACAACAATGTAAGCACCGACTCCGGTAACAGCCATTTGCATTATGTTACGGATAAACCTTGAAAAGTTAGAAATAACACCGTTACGATAGCTAGCAACTGATTGTTTATCAAGTGCTAATATGTTAAATTTATGCCAATTTTTTGTAACATTTTTCATCATTCCCATTGCCTCAATTGCTTCTGCATTTCTGTTTGCAATATCGGCTTGTGTCATACCTTTTATCGAAAATTCGGTAGCTTCACCGAGCGTTTTATTAGTAGCGGCAGCGTTAAAGAAAGCGGTTGAAACTATGATAACTGCACCAAAAACGGTAATAAGACCGATATATGGATGAATTGAGAAAATAACGGCGATATAGATAAGGCTCCAAGGGGCATCGAATAAAGTATTAATTCCGGTACTTGTTAGGAATGTTTTGACAGCTTGAAAATCACGTAATAATTGGCTAGAACCCATATTTGCTCGTGTTACGGCTGCAGAAATTGAAGAAGCAAAAATTACGGGAGCTACTGTTCTATCAAGCCATTCTCCTACCTTTATAAGTGTAAAAGAACGAGCAATTTGTAATAATCCGTAAACAAAATAGATATATGCGATTATTATTGATAAAAATAATAATGTTTGTAGATTACCGCTTCCAAGGACTCTATCAAGAACTTGTAGTGAGTAAAGAGGAGTAATTAACATTAGTAAGTTGATTACAAAAGCAAACCAAAAGACTATCCAAAAAGCTGTTCTACATTCGCCTAATGCTATTACTAGCGGGTTTTTTTTATTTAGATTATTATTGTTATTATCCATATTAGTTATATTATAAATAATTATTAATTAGTTCTTCAGCAATTTGGACGCTATTTAAAGCTGCTCCTTTACGTAAATTATCACATGTGATCCATAGATTTATCGTATTAGGTTTACTTACGTCATTTCTAATGCGGGAGACATATACGGCATCTTCGCCTACCACTTCAACGGGCGAGAAATAAGCAAGGTCATTATTATTAGAAATTGTAACAATTCCATCTACGTCTTGCAATATTTCCTCAGCAATGTTAGCATCCATTTTGTCGTTAAATTCTATGTTAACCGATATAGAATGACCGATAAATACCGGTACTCGCACCGAAGTAACACTAGCTTTAAAGTGATTGCCCATAATTTTGTTTAGTTCGAAAGCAATTTTTGCTTCTTCACTTGTATAGCCATCTTGATTTAAATCACCTATATGAGGAAAAAGATTAAATGCAATCTGTTTTGGAAATTTCTTAGGATTATTCTCTCCAAAAACATATTTAGATTTTGTTTGGTCGTAGAGTTCGTCCATTCCTGCTTTACCTGCTCCTGATACTGATTGATAAGTAGATATCACTACTCTTTTAATCTTTATTTCATTATCTAGCGGTTTTAATGCTACTGCAAGCGGAATTACTATACAGTTAGGGTTAGCTATGATATTTTTAGTATTAAACTCTGTAAGTGTTGATAAATTAACCTCAGGTACAATTAACGGTACTTGATTGTCAACTCTAAAAAGTGAGGATTTGTCGATAACTACACAACTACTAGCAGTAGCTTTAGGTACAAATTCTTTTGAAACTTCTGAACCGGCACAAAAAAAAGCAATATCGATATCATCAAAATTTAAATTAGTTAAACTACTGATTTTCAGTATTTTTTCCCCATAACTTATTTCTCGTCCGATAGAGTTATCTGAAGCTATAGCATAAATTTTATTAACGGGAAAATTACGCTCAGCTAGAATATTTAGAGTTTCACTCCCTACATTTCCTGTAGCTCCGATTACTGCAATATTGTATTTTTTAGTCATTTATTTATTAATCCGATGAGTTTTTCGCCTCCGATAATATGGAAGTGAAAATGAAAAATAGTTTGTCCCGATTTTTCACCTTTATTAGTTATTAAACGATAACCATCTTTGTCTAGCCCTGCTTCATTCGCTATATCGGAAATTTTAGCAAAAAAATGTTTTATTTCGTCTATTTGAGCTTTAGAGATAAAATCCGCATAATCTATATATTCGTTTTTAGGTATAACGATAATATGTACAGGTGCTACGGGTGCTATATCTTTGAATGCTAAAATTTGTTCGTCTTCATACATTATTTTTGCCGGAAGATTTTTATCTATAATTTTTGCAAAAACATTTTCTTTGTTATACATCATTTTATTCCTGTTAAAGGCTTTATTGAAGCGAAAATCGCCATTGCGAGGAGCCGTAGGCGACGCGGCAATCTCGTTCAAATATCCTGGGATTGCTTCACCCTGATTACTGCGTAATTCTTCTCGCAATGACATAAATTAAACAAGCATACTACGTGCTAAAAATTTCAATTCAGCTTCAATGCTAGAGTTGGCAATTATTATATCTTCTAGTCGGTAATTATTCCTTTTTAAATAATTTTCTCTAATATCTGAAGCAAAAAAGCCAAAGCCTAATATTAAGACTATCTTAAATATAAACTTTAACTCTTCGATATTAATCGCCGTAACGATTATATTCGCTATTACGACAATAGCAATAACTAACCACATTTTATGGTATAATGCCCAAAATACACTTAAAAGAGCAGCTGTCCATGAAAAGCCTTCTTCAATAACAATAAAATTATTATTTTTTTGTGTGGAGTTAATGTATATTGCGTATATATTCATTATTTAAGTTTAAGCCTTGAAAATTCAAGGGACAATAATTAATTAAACCTGATTAGTCAAGTATACTCTGCTGATTTCAAGGATTGCTCTTTGTTATCTTCATGGATTCACGTACTCACTTATTAAGTATAAGCTGCGTGCGTTCACCATTTGATAACAAATTCAATTCTTGAAATCATTTGAGTATATACTAAGATAGAACTTCAAAAATTGGTGACAATGTTCTACAAGAGCTGCGGTACGAACTATATTAAGTAACGGCTTCCGTTCCGAGGACTTTGAACTCCTAGCTCTTTTTGAAGTTGCGTCGAATAACTCTTTATTTTATTGAGGAGTAATTCAATACTATATAGTACCTAATTAACAACTTAATATCAATAAATTTTATATTATGTCAGATAATTTAGCCTTACACGGCACAACAATACTTTGTTTAAAAAAGAACGAAGAAATAATTATAGCAGCAGATGGACAAGTCTCGCATGGTAATACCATACTAAAATCTATAGCACGAAAACTTCGGACTATAGCAAATAATAAAATTATTGCCGGTTTTGCGGGTTCTACGGCTGATGGTCTTGCGTTATTTGAAAAACTTGAAGTAAAGATAGAGCAACATAAGCATAATCTACTTAGAAGTGCAGTTGAGCTTGCAAAAGATTGGCGTAACGATAAATATTTGAGACGTTTGGAAGCAATGATGATTGTTGCTGATCGTAGTCATATATTAATTTTAACCGGCAACGGTGATGTCGTAGAGCCTGAAAATAATGTTGCGGCAATAGGTTCAGGTGGTTTATTTGCACTATCTGCCGCTCGTGCTTTAATGTCTTACGAGAACAATTTAACTGCTGAAGAAATTGCTTTAAAATCTATGAATATAGCTGCAGATTTGTGTGTATTTTCTAATCATAATATTATAATGGAAAAAGTTGTATGAAAGCTACTAAAACTACTTATAAAAAAGACCCTATGGGGCTTACCCCTTCTCAAATAGTTAATGAACTTAATAGATTTATCGTAGGTCAAGAAAAGGCCAAAAAAGCTGTTGCTATTGCACTTAGAAACCGCTGTCGTCGTAAAAGAGTAGAAGGTAATTTACGTAACGAAATAGTACCGAAAAATATTTTAATGATCGGTTCAACCGGTGTCGGGAAAACGGAAATAGCAAGACGCCTTGCAAAGTTGACTAATTCTCCTTTCTATAAAATTGAAGCAACTAAATTTACCGAAGTCGGATATGTAGGGCGTGATGTAGAATCAATAATTCGTGATTTAGTCGAAATAGCCGTTAATACTGAAAAAACTTTAGCAAAAACGCAAGTAGATATTAATGCACGTGAAAAAGCGATAGAGAGAATATTAGATAGTTTAGTAGGTAAAACTTCTAGTAGTGAGACTAGAGAAAAGTTCAAAGAAAAAATTTTAAACGGCGAACTCGATGATACGGAGATCGAAATTAGCGTAGCTGATACTACACCTGTCGGTGGTGGAAGTTTTGAAATACCAGGCATGCCTGGAGCATCTATGGGCGTTCTTAACCTTGGCGATATGATTGGACGAGTCCTTGGTAGCAGTAAGACTAAAACAAAAAAAATGCTAGTTAAAGATGCTATAGCTATTATTATACCTGAGGAATCAGAAAAATTAATAGACCAAGAAAAAATTATTCAGCAAGCTATAAATTTAGCTGAAAATGATGGGATAGTTTTTATTGATGAAATTGATAAAATAGCTTCGACCGGTAGTTCCGGAGCAAAAAATGCTGAAATAAGTAGAGAGGGAGTGCAAAGAGATTTGCTACCTTTGATAGAAGGAACAACGGTTAATACTAAATATGGCCCTGTTAAAACCGATCATATATTATTTATTGCTTCAGGTGCTTTCCATATTGCTAAACCTTCTGATTTATTACCGGAGTTACAAGGAAGATTACCGATTAGAGTGGAATTAAATTCACTCACCAAAGATGATATGATTAAAATATTACTTGAACCTGAAACTAGTTTAATAAAGCAATATTCGGCGTTAATAGGTACTGAAGACGTGCATCTTGAATTTGCTGCTTCTGCTATTGAGAAGATAGCGGATTATGCGATCACCGTTAATTTAGAAGTCGAAGATATAGGGGCTAGAAGGCTGCATACTATACTTGAGAATTTGCTTGAGGATATAAGCTTTGAAGCTAGCGAAATGAAAGGCAAAAAAATAACTATCGATGATAAATTCGTAGAAAATCAATTATCAAAAATAATAACTAATCTTGACTTAGCTAAGTTTGTTCTATAGTATGCTTTTTCGATTGGCGGTTGTTGCTTTCCGTCATTCCTGCAAGACCTTGTTGCGTAGATATAAAAAAAGGGTCGTGCCTCCGTATTGCAGTTTAGAGTAAATAGT
>NZ_MXAX01000177.1:0-7160 GCF_019249195.1 Rickettsia sp. TH2014
ATAATTTTTATAATGTCTGTAAGATTAAATCTTGACTTCTACATATAATCTGCTATATCTTTCCCTTTTTCATTAAAAAATTTCAAGAAATTTTTATCGGTAGATAACATTTCTAATGTTTTAGAAGTCACTTTATTATAGTCTGGTACGTCTTGCTTTAGCTCAATTGCAATTTCTTTAATGCTTTTAAGTACATTATCATTTTTAAAACATTCTTTTAATGTTGTAAGGCCCTTTTGATCTAGAAAATTACCTTCTTGAAATTCTCTAAACCCTGCTTTTGCTAAGATTTGCCCTATTTTTGGTAAATCATCTGCATGTTTTTTTAGAAAATCCCATATTTCAGATTTTTCAAGAACGGATTTTTGAAAGTTTGAATCAAGATATATAGCAGATGAGCTTGCAATTTTAACAAGATTATAACTATTTACGGGATTAGTTAAAGCAAACTTCGCGCCTTTTAATAATGCTCCTATGCTAACGGGTAATATTTTTTTCTTTGGAGATGCGAGGTCATAAATAAAGCTTGTAAATGCCTTATCTGCATCAGGAGAAGATAATGTCCTTTTAACAGTTTTATTAAAATTCTTTAATTTAATATCTTTAATGGAATTTGTAACTGCCATAAAAATAATGAAATGTATTTAATTACATAAACATTAAATTATCTTAAAATTGATTCAAAGAAATAAATTAAGAAATACTTAAATATTTTAATTTTTATTGCATAATATGATAATTAAATCAATTTGATCTAAGATTTATGGAGTTATCTGGGTATTTTTTTTATTTTTTGTAGGTAATGATTCATAAGTATGTGATTTATCGGGATTATTTACTATATGCACTTTACTATCTAAATTTGAAACTATATTTTTTGCTTCTTTTAAAACATTTAGTTTATTAATATTTTCAAACTCATTCTTAAAATTATCTTTTAACTGTTCATTGAAGATTTCTTTTGGTAAGTAAATTCCACCGGTAATAGTGCCTGCCCAAGTATATGCAGATTTAGAATTTAAAGTAGAGGCAATATTACTTGCTAACTTTTCTAGATTTTTTGGCTCTAAAAAATTATTTATATTATCAGGATTCTCTTTAGAATATTCAGAAACGATAGGTTTTAGCATCTGATTAATCATGTAAAAATCTTCACCTCTATTATCACCTTTATCAAAAAGTTTTTGTGATATTTTCTCGGTTAAAATATTTGCAAATAAATTACTCTTAATATCTTGTTTATTTGCAATATTTTCATATAAAGGGTTCAATATTTGTAATGGAGAATTTACATGATTTGTAATATGTTTATATTGATTTGTTTTAGGAGTAGCAAGGCTCTTAACCATATTCGTAGGTAGCGAGTTTAGTTTTTCTATAATATAGTCTTTAACAACTTGATTTTCTTCGCATAATATATTTACCTGTTGAGCAAATTCTTTTTTACTAAGTAAATTTCTTTTTTCTTCGGCTTGTATTTGTAAAAATACTTTATCAATTGCCTTATCAATTAATTTTGCTTGTTGTTCTTTAATTAGTTCAGGTGCTAAAGGAGGAATGGCCTTATCAAGATTGTAAGTATCAGTCAGTAGCATTAAATTGTCAGGTAATTTAGTCTCTGCTAAATTAGTATTTTTAAAATTACAATCTTTTAAAGAAGTTACTTTAGTTAAATCTGCATTTTTTAATGATACGCTTGAGAAGTCAATATTAGATAAATTACCTACTAATATAGCTCCCTCTAAGCTGAATTTTCCATTTTGTATTTTATTTAAATTATTTCTAAGAGTAATTTCATCTATAGTTTTGTCTTTAAAATCTTGTGATGGACTAAATACATCTTTTACTTTTTCAGTAGCATAGCTAAAACCTGCTTTTATAATATTCGGCAATTGACCTTCAAAATAATTGGTTTTTTGAGCTAGATTATATATAGCACTAGCGGCTCCACGATAATTACTTTGTTCAACCTCTTCTATAATTTTAACTAATTCATTAGGATGGTTTAACATTGATGGAAGTACATTATATAATTCTTTCTTATCAAGGTTATTTATGCCCGGTATATCTTTTAAAGTTTTATCTAAAATACTTGCAAATATTTCTTTATTATCGTTTAAATATCTCTTAATCTCAGGATTATCTTTAGTTAAAGCTATTAACTCTTTTGCCATTCCCATATAATCACCTTTAATAAAATCTCGAAAAACCTTTGTTAATGACTCAGGTTTATCAAGTAATATAGGCATTATGCTCATTAGCTTTGTAATATCACTCGCTTCCAGACCGTAATTTATGAGTTGTTGTTTTATAGTTTGGCTATTTTTTTCATCTTGTTCTAAAACTCCTGTAATTAAATTATCAAATAGCCCTTCTTTACTTTGCTCTACTAATATATCTTTTAATTTAAATGAATGATCATTAAGTGCAGAGATTATATTACCGGTTAAACTCATATAATCACCTTTATTTAAGTCTGCAATAATCTCATGAGCAATTTCCGGTTTTGACATAACTTCGCCCACTATACTAAGCATTTGTTTATCAAAATTATATTCTTTGGTTATACTTTGTACGCTAGGAGTATTTTCAATAATACCTAAAGCAATATTTGGTAAGATTGTTTTATTATTAGCAAAAAAACTTTTTAATTTATCATCACCCACTACCATTTCTAAGGATTTTTCAAGAGATATCATTACACCTTGATTTGGAGCGTTAAGAGTATCAAAAATCTCTTTTGTCTCAGGAATTTTATTTAATAAAGTAGGAATAATATCTAAAATTTTAAGATCGATTTTGTAGCTTTCAAAATGTTCTTTTAAGAAAGGTTTAGCTTGTTCTTTTACTTCTGCTAAGAAACTTTCAATAATGAGTTGTTTTTCAGGAGATAACTTATTAAACCTTTTTAGAGTATTAGGATTGTTTATATTTTCAGCCAGTTCCTGCTTAAAATCAGGATGTTCATTAAATATTTTTAATAAATTTTTCTTTTCGGGTTTTTGTAATATATTATCAAAAGTTTTTATATAATCGCTTGGAAGTATTTCAGTTGCTCCGGTGCGTATATAATGCGTAATATCTTCGCTCTTTTCATTAAAGAATTTTTTAAAATTTGTATCGGTAACCAGCATATCTAAAGTTCTAGAAGTCACTTTATTCCAGTCCGGTAGCTCTTGCTTTACTTCAACTGCAATTTCTTGAAGTTTTTTAAGTACTTCTTCATTTTTAAAACATTCTTTTAGTATTTCGAGTCCCTTTTTATCTAAAGCACTCTTATCTTGAAATTCTCTAAAGCCCGCATTTGCTAAGATTTGACCTATTTTAGGCAAGTCATCTGAATGTTTTTTTAAAAATTCCCATATTGGAGATTTTTCAAGAAGTGATTTTTGAAATTCCGGATCAAGATATATATTAGAGGATTTAGCAAGCTTAACAAGATTATAACTATTTACAGGATTAGTTAAAACAAACCTTGCTCCGAGTAACATCGTTCTTAAGCTTATACTCTTTGAAGACGATAAGTCCTTAATTGCACTCTTTAGTGCTTTATTAGCTTTAGAAGAAGATAAAACTTTTTCTACAACTTTTTGATAGTTTTTATTATTCGTAATAGCCATAAAATTACTCGAAATTTTTAAATATTCTAAATCTATTTTAAAAAATTTTTAAAAATAAAGATTAGGTATTTTTAATTTTTTTATTCTTGTTGTTAATATGTATACTTCGACACAACATGTTCAGCATCCGAGGACTTACGAAGACATGGCTACCAATTTTTTAAGTTCTATCCGAGTATATTATTTAGCCTCCGCTTCTGGTATCCATCTCAGTGAATACTTCTTCCCATGAACCGGTAGTCGCTGCTTTTGAATATTCAGTCGCTCTATTTTCAAAAAAGTTTGTATGCTCGACTCCGTTTAGCATTTCATCAAGCCAAGGAAGCGGGTTATGATTTACCAAATATACATCTTTGAGTCCTAGCTGCATTAAACGACGATCGGCAATATAACGAATATATTGTCTTACTTCATATGCCGTTAACCCCTCAATACCGCCGACTTCAAAAGCAAGTTCAATAAAGGCATCTTCAAAATGCACAATAGTCGTACAAGCTTCATAAATACGTTTACGTAAAGTTTCCGTCCAAACTTCAGGATTTTCTCTTACAAAAGTCTTGAACAGAGTAATAATTGAATTAGTATGAAGTGTTTCGTCACGCACTGACCAAGCAATAATCTGTCCCATACCTTTCATTTTATTAAAACGAGGGAAATTAAGCATAATCGCAAAAGAGGCAAATAGCTGTAATCCTTCAGTAAAAGCTCCAAATACTGCGAGTGTAGTTGCTATATCTTCTTTGGTATCCACTCCAAATTGCTGCATATAATCATACTTGTCTTTCATTTCCTTATATTTAAGAAATGCTGAATATTCTACTTCCGGCATACCTACCGTATCAAGTAAATGAGAATACGCTGCAATATGCACGGTTTCCATATTAGAAAACGCCGATAACATCATTAATACTTCAGTAGGTTTAAATACTCGTGAATAATGCTTCATATAGCAGTTATTCACTTCAATATCTGCTTGTGTAAAAAAACGAAATATTTGGGTTAATAGATGTTTTTCCCCTGGAGTTAAGTTATATTTCCAATCTTTAACATCGTCGGCAAGCGGTACTTCTTCCGGTAGCCAATGAATTTTCTGTTGAGTGTGCCAAGCTTCATATGCCCATGGATATGAAAACGGTTTATAAATTGGACTTGCATCAAGTAATGACATAATTATTCTTTTATATTTATGGCTTTGGTTTTTCGTCATTGCGAGGAAATTATGAAATAATTAACGAAGCAATCTCAGGATATTTGACGAGATTGCCACGCTCTTTACAGTCGCTCGCAATGACGATTTAGTATCAATACAACAACACTTATACTTACTGACAAGCTAAGCATTCTTCGTAATTACCGGCTTCTGCTAACTTATCGTTTTGTTTCTCTAAATCTTTAAAATCTGCTTTTAGTACATCATGCGACACTTTATCGGCTCGCTGTATTGATGTCGATCTACAGTAATATAAACTTTTTACTCCTTTTTTCCAAGCTTTAAAATGAATATTATTTAAATATTTCTTACTAACATTCCCCGGTAAAAAGATGTTTAAAGATTGTGCTTGCGTAATGTAAGGAGTACGATCGCTTGCCAGTTCAATTAGCCAATTCTGATCAATTTCGTAAGCGGTTTTGAAAACCTGTTTTTCTTCTTCGGATAAAAATGTTAAATGTTGTACTGATCCTTCATGTGTTGCAATCGAAGACCAAACTTGGTCATTATTAAATCCTTTCTCTTCTAATAACTTTTCTAAATGTTTGTTACGCACGTTAAAAGAACCGGTTAAAGTCTTTTGTACAAAGCTATTAGCGGCAAACGGCTCTATTCCGGGTGAGGCATTACCTGCTATTACCGAAATTGAGGCGGTAGGTGCTATTGCGGTTTTATTGCTAAATCGTTCATTACTTCCTGCATCTAGAGCATCAGGACATGCTCCTTTTTCTTTACCGATTTCTATTGATGCTTTATCAGCTTCAGCAGATATATATTCAAATATTTTTTTATTCCAAACTTTTGCCATAACCGATTCTATCGGTACTTTTTTCATTTGCAAAAATGAGTGGAATCCCATTACGCCAAGTCCAACGCTTCGCTCACGCATAGCCGAATATTTAGCTCTTGTCATAGTATCCGGTGCTTTATTAATAAAGTTTTCTAAAACATTATCAAGGAACAACATAATAGAATGGATAAATTCTTTATCATCTTTCCACTCTTCATAATACTCTAAATTTAAAGAAGAAAGGCAGCAAACGGCAGTTCTTGACTTGCCTAAATGGTCAATTCCCGTCGGCAATGTAATTTCGCTACAAAGATTGGACATTTTAACTTGAAGCCCTAATTTTTTATGATGCTCAGGGATAGATTTATTAACACTATCGATAAATAACAAGTAAGGCTCACCCGTTTCTATTCTAGTAGTTAATAATTTAACCCATAAATCTCTTGCTCTAACTTTATTTACAACTTTTTTGGTAGCAGGACTAACAAGGTCAAAATCCGTATTGTTTTCAACGGCTTTCATAAATTCATCGGTTATAGCTATACCGTGATGAATATTAAGAGCTTTTCGGTTAACATCCCCACCTGTCGGACGTCTTATATCAATAAATTCTTCAATTTCAGGGTGATTAATAGGCAAATATACAGCTGATGAACCTCGTCTAATAGAACCTTGCGAAATAGCAAGAGTCATAGAATCCATTACTTTAATAAACGGTATAATACCGGATGAATGACCTTTATCACGAATCCCTTCATTAATAGAACGAACATTACCCCAATAACTTCCAATTCCGCCGCCGCGTGCAGCAAGCCAAACATTTTCCGTCCATAAATTTACTATATCGTCTAAGCTGTCATCGGTCTCATTCAAGAAGCATGAAATAGGAAGCCCCCTATCCGTTCCACCGTTACTTAAGATTGGTGTTGCCGGCATAAACCACATTTTACTCATATATTCATATAGCTTCTGAGCATGCTGTTTATTTTCGGCATAATAACTAGAAACTCTTGCAAATAAATCTTGAAAATCCTCACCTTTCATAAGATATCGATCTCGCAGAATAGCTTTACCGAAAGGAGTAAGTAAATTATTATGGTTATTGTTTATAGTTATTTGAAATTTATTTTTTTTAAGCGTGTTCATTATAGGTACTAATGGGGTTGTAGGCGTTATTTATAATGCTTATTTTGAAAAATGACACCATATTCAGTGTATAGAATCTTCACCTAAGTAGACACGAGAATAATAATTTATTCAATATAAATATTTATTTTTTTTTAGATTTTTGACTTGACACAAATCACTCTTGATTACTATTTATGCTTTCTTAAGGCACAGGCAAGCTTATCATGCGGAAGTAAGGCATTGTTACATAGATACCAAAACCGTCATTCCTGCAAGACCTTGTTGCGTAGATATAAAAAAAAGTAGCTGCGAACTAAGAAAAGTAGTAAATTGACAAAAAACTTAACCACAAGTGTGTATGTCAAAGCTACAAAAAGTTTGCAACTGGAAAGAATATAACAGAAGTTTAAAG
>NZ_MXAX01000178.1:0-886 GCF_019249195.1 Rickettsia sp. TH2014
ATAATTTTTATAATGTCTGTAAGATTAAATCTTGACTTCTACATATTCAAAAATCTAAATCCGCATAATAGCTAGGAGGGGTAAAGCCAGGGATTCTATCTTGTAATAGTAACCTAAAAGCCGGTCTTGATTTAATTAGTGAATACCAATGTTTGATAAGCGTCCATTTATCCCAATAAATCTCGCCGAAATAATCGAGTACCGATAAGTGACAGCTTGCGGCAATATCGGCAATAGTTAGCGAATCCAATACAAGATAACTTCTTTTTTCTAATAAAGAAGTTATATATTCTAAATGATAATTGAAATTATTTTTTGCAGCACGTAAAAATTCGGTTCTTGGGCTGCTCATTTTAGCAATTGATCTTATAACTTTTTCATCGATAATAATCTTAGTAACTTCACGATAAAATTTATCGTTAAACCAAAAGAATAATCGTCTAATTTCGCAACAAATATCAATATCTTCATCTAAAAAATTAAAATTCGGATATTTGCTATTAAGATATTCAACAAAAGGATAAATACCTACCACAAATAAGCCGTATGATTCTTCTAAAATAGGCAATGTTCCGGCAGGATTTATTTTTAAGAAATCTTTATTAAATTGCCAATAATCTTCTTTAATCGTAGTAAATTCTATATCTAATTCTTTTAAGAAGACACGGGCTTGTCTTGAAAGAGGACAAATAGGATAATGATATAACTTTTTCATTAAATTTGTGTCATAGTAAGTTCTAGGTCATCTAATGGTTTGACAGAGGTTGTTGCATCACACATTTATGTCATTCCCAGGTAGCATTGTTGCGTGGATCGGTAAATGCTCTTTTGTCATTCCTAGCTAAAAACGGAAATCCAGAAAAAAGTATAAATACAGCAAATTTTT
>NZ_MXAX01000178.1:919-4552 GCF_019249195.1 Rickettsia sp. TH2014
TGGATTCCTGCTTTCGCAGGAATGACATCGGTATCCACGCAGACAATCCCACGCGGAAATGACATAGAATGCTTTTTGAGCCATACGGGCAACAGCAGCCAAGCCACGGGATAACAATAAGGTCTATAAGCCGGATTCTGTATGAATATAAATTCATTGCAGTTATTTATCTAGGATAAACGTTACCGTTTACCTCAAGCGATCTACCCGCATTACAAGCCGGCTAGAGATAACCCGGGAACTTGATAAGTTCTGTAACGCCTATTTGATCTTGCTCTTGGTGGGGTTTACCATGCGTAATTTGTTACCAACTTACCGGTACGCTCTTACCGTACCTTTTCACCCTTACCGAATATACTAAGATAGAACTTCAAAAATTGGCTACGTCGTTCTACAAGTACTACGGTACTCACGTATTAAGTATACGCTCCGTTCCTCGTCTTGTGAACTCCTTGCTCTTTTTGAAGTTGATTTTCGTATTCATATTCGGCGGTATATTTTCTGTGGTACTTTCCCTAAAGTAATAATACTCTGCCGGATGTTAACCGGCACCATACCTCTATAGAGTCCGGACTTTCCTCGTGATTATATCATCACGCAACTGCACGACCGTTTAGAATTATGGTCAATTTTCTTAAATTAGTCAATAACATTTAGAAAAAGTTCAATTAACTTATTAAGTTCTGTGAAAGTTTCTAATTGATTTACTATCTTGAGATATTTTTTAGCAAAAATTAATAAGATTTTTTTGAAAATTTGACTTTTGTACACAGAATATAATTAAATTAATAAGTATAATAACAAATTTATTAACAAATTTAAAATTTCAACTATTTTATTAAAGATATTCTTAATTTAACATTGCTACTATTTTTTTCATACTGTATAAATATGTATTTAATGCTTCTAAACACATAAATTGTTAGCAAATTTTGATATATGATATGAAAAAATTAATTTATTATTTTGGCAGTAATGGTAGTGATGGAAACGCTAGCATGAAGAATGTACTTGGTAATAAAGGTGCCGGTCTTGCTGAAATGTCTAATCTAAAACTACCTATTCCTGATGGTTTTACAATAACTACGGAGCTATGTAATTACTTTTATACCCACAATAATAACTTTCCTAAAAATTTTCAAAACGACTTAAAAAAAGCTATCACCGAACTTGAAATAACTACCGGTAAAATTTTCGGTAGTACAAGCAAGCCCCTATTATTATCTGTGCGTTCGGGTTCTACGGTTTCAATGCCTGGAATGATGGATACTATCCTTAATCTTGGAATGAATAACGAAGTGTGCAATGCTCTTGCGGATTCCTGTGGTGATAAACGATTTGCTCTTGATAGTTACAAAAGATTTCTAGAAATGTATGGTTCAACGGTATTATCTATACCTAGTGATCTATTTGAACAAATTTACGAAAAGCACAAGATTCAAGCCGATATTCATAAAGATAGCGATATTACCGTAGAATTATTAGAAAAAATTATTGATGATTTCAAACGGTTGCATATTAAGTATATTAAGCAACTAATTAATGATCCTTATGAACAGTTAGAATCTGCAATTAAAGCGGTGCTACATTCTTGGATGAGTAATAGAGCGGTTATATATAGAAAAATCAATAATATTTCGAAAGGTTTCGGTACGGCTATTAATATCCAAGCAATGGTTTTCGGTAATTTAGGTAAAACTTCAGCTACGGGAGTTGCTTTTACTAGATCACCTTCTACAGGAGAAAAAAAGCTCTTTGGAGAGTTTTTAATAAATGCTCAAGGTGAAGACATAGTATCGGGAACTAGGACACCTATGCCTATTATTGCAAATGATTCAAATTCTATGCAAGCAATGATGCCGAAAGTGTTTAAGGAATTATCACAAATTGCGAAAAAGCTTGAAGAACATTACTTAGATATGCAGGATATAGAATTCACTATAGAAAATAATAAGCTATATATCTTACAAACACGTACTGCAAAAAGAACAGCCATCGCTGCTATTAATATTGCCGTACAAATGGTAGAAGAGAATCTTATTTCTAAAGAACAAGCCTTAATGCGAATCGATCCGGAATCATTAAATCAATTATTACATACAAGAATTGATTACAGTAAGGGGCTTACTTCTATTGCTGAGGGGCTACCTGCTTCTCCTGGGGCTGCAACAGGTATTGCGGCATTCTCACCTTATGATGCCGAAAAATTATCTCATCATCATAAAGTAATTTTAGTACGCCATGATACTAGTCCTGAGGATATTAATGGAATGCATGTTTCTTCAGGTATTTTAACTATTAGAGGGGGAATGACTTCACATGCCGCAGTTGTGGCAAGAGGTATGGGGAAGCCTTGTGTTTGCGGTACAAATAATTTATCTATAGATGAGAAAAAGCAAATATTAACAGCAGGGGACATAGTTATTAAACAAGGTGATATTATAACGATTGACGGAGGTAGCGGCAAAATCTTCTTAGGTGAAATGCCGTTAATTCAACCTACTTTCAGTGAGGAATCAAAATTAATTTTAGATTGGGCAGACGAGATTAGTAGCTTAAAAGTTCGTGCAAATGCCGAAACAGTTAACGATGCTTTAGTATCTATAAAATTTGGGGCTCAAGGTATAGGTTTGTGTCGTAGCGAACATATGTTTTTTGATAAAAATAAAATTCCTTTAGTAAGGGAAATGATTATTGCTCCTGATATAGAACGTAGAAAGCTTGCCGTGCAGAAATTATTACCTTTGCAAACTGAGGATTTTAAAGCTTTATTTAGAGTAATGAAAGACAAACCGGTAAATATTAGATTACTTGATCCGCCGTTACATGAGTTTTTACCTACTACTGAAGAAGATAAAAAGAATTTGGCAAATAGCTTAAATCTACCGTTATCCATGATTAATCAACGTCTTCATGCTATGCACGAAGTAAATCCTATGCTTGGTCACCGTGGATGTAGACTTGGTATATGTTCACCGGAAATTTACCAAATGCAAATTGAAGCAATTTTTACGGCTATTTTTGAGCTACATAAAAAAGAACATATAGAATGTAATTTAGAACTAATGATTCCTTTAATTAGCAATGTAGGTGAAATAAAAAAGCTTAAAATGGATATTTATGAGGTAATAGAGGAATTAGAGCAACGTTATAGATATAAATTTTCTTTTACACTTGGTACTATGATAGAACTACCAAGGGCAGCACTCAGCAGTAAGAAAATAGCTAAGGAAGTTGACTATTTTAGTTTTGGGACTAATGATTTAACCCAAACTACATATGGAATTTCTAGAGATGATATTGCATCTTTCCTCCCATATTACTTAGAAGAAAAGATTTTTGAATCTGATCCGTTTACTACTCTCGATGAAGAAGGAGTGGGAGAATTAATTGAACTTGCTATAAAACGAGGAAAAAGTAGTAATCCTAATTTAAAGTTAGGTGCTTGTGGAGAGCATGCAGGAAACCCTGCATCTATAGAGTTTTTTCATAAAATGAATTTAAACTATGTTTCTTGCTCTCCATACCGCATTCCTATAGCAAGAATCGCCGCAGCACAAGCTAAGATTAAACACGGGTGATAATATATAACTTGTAATAGTTGAGATTTAATCTTACATTTAGTAAAATTAA
>NZ_MXAX01000179.1:0-5768 GCF_019249195.1 Rickettsia sp. TH2014
ATAATTTTTATAATGTCTGTAAGATTAAATCTTGACTTCTACATTTAATTTCAAAAATTTGCTGTATTTATACTTTTTTTCTGGATTCCTGCTTTCGCAGGAATGACATCTAATAAGTTTTTTTATCCACGCAGGAATGACATGAACAAAAACTACTCCACCCCCTTCATTTCGCCTGTTTTAGCTTTATCAAACGCAGTATCTTTAATTACCGCCTCGGTAAAATCGGTATTTGTGAGGTCGGAATTATTAAAATTAGCCTGATCAATTTTAGCTGATTTAAATATGCTATCTATTAATATTGAGTTTGAAAAATCTGTTTTAGTAAGTATTGCTGCAGAAAAATTAGCCTCTTTTAAAATAGAATTTTTTATTACCGTATTTGTTAAATTAGCGTTTTTAAAGATACTATTTGAAAAATCTACTCCATTAAATACTAAACTACTTAAGTCAAGATTTGTTAAATTTATATTTGTTAAGTTAGTTATTTTTTGCAAATCTTTTACCGAACTTATTACTATATTATTTGGTGGAATTTTGCTCGAATTATCGCTATTTAAAATAATATTATTAGAAACATTAGTATTAATAAAACCGGAATATGCTTGGTAGTTAATATTATTTATTTGTGAATTAGAAAGGACGGAGTTAATAACCGTAGTATTTGTTAGATTAGAATTTATTAGAGCCACTTGGTTTAAATTACCTAAAGTAATTTTAACATCTGAAAAATTTACGTTTTGTATTAAAGATTTAGAAAAATTTACATTATTAAATTGTCCGTTAGTTATATTTGAGTTTATTATTTCACTGTTGTTTAAGTCAGTATTAATCACTATAAATTGTTTAAAATCATTATTGCTAAAAATATTATTAGTATAGCTTATATTATCTAAAGTAATATTTGAGCCTTTAGTTTTATTAATCCTTACAAAATTAGCATTACTATTTTTTATTGATAAATTATTAAATTTGTTATCGTTTAGACTCATATTATTTAATATAGCATTATCGATTTTAAAATGATTTAACACTGAACTACTAATTGTACTATTTTGTAAATCACATTTAGTAAGGCTAATATTCTGTAATGTTGAATCTTGAAAGGAAGCGTATGAAAAGAAAGAGTTATTACTTTGTACGTTATTAAAGTTTACTTCATTAAAAATACTTTGTGTGAAGTTAGAATCCTTAATTATTACTGCTGTTAATTTAGTTTGACTTAGGTCGCTAGATTCAAAATAATTATTAGTAAAATCGGTGTTATTTATTACACTTTTTTCTAAATCCGTACCGTAAAATATTGAATTTGTTATATTAGTATTTTTAAAGCTATTATTCTTTAGGTTAGTTTTTTGAAAATTAACACCGTCAATAGTATTATCACTCCATAATACATGACTAAACTTAGAATTCTCAAAGTTGACATTTATTATAGTAGTTTTATTAAAAGCAGTATCGCTAAAATTTGATTGAACAAAATTTGTATTTTGTAATGTTATTTTGTTAAAAATTGAACCTTGAAAGTCAGAATTATACCCAGAAATATTTTTTATTACCGAATCTGCAAAATTACTTTCTTGAATTATAGCATTTGTAAGTATAGCTTTTTCTAAATTACTACCTGCAAAATCAGCACGTAATATTTCGCAGGAAGTTAAATCTATTCCTGATAAATCTTCATTTATTAGCTTTACTCCTATTAATTTGACTCCTTTTAAATTTGAACCGAACTTCTCTTTAAGGTTCACTTTAAGGTTTTTAGAATTTTGCGATATTATATAATTCCGAATTACCGTGCTTTGGCTATCCGTAAGTAATCCATTCGCATCACGAGTAGATTCGGAGCAGCTGCTTAATAACAAATAAATAGTAATTATTGATATGACTTTAAGCATTTGCTTCCTCATATTCTTCTTCATTTATTCTATTTGTAGGAGGTATATGTAAGCTTAATAATTTTAATTTACGATGCAAAGCCGATCTTTCCATACCGACAAATGAAGATGTTTTTGAAATATTATTATTAAAACGACTCATTTGTGCCGATAGATATTGACGCTCGAAAACTTCTCTGGCTTCTCTAAGCGGCATAGATAACATATCAAAACTATCTTCAAGTTTTGTGAGATTAGCACTATTTGCTAATATTTCGGAAGGTATCATATAAGGTTTGATAATTTCATTATTACCTGTAGTTAGCGGATTCATAATTAAAGTCCATTCAACTACATTACGTAATTGTCTAATATTACCCGGCCATTCATAGGATTGAAGAGCAGCGATAGTTTCATCAGCAAAGTTACGTTCTTTTAAACCTGAAAATTTTGAAAGCTGCTTAACAAAATATTTAACAAGTAGTGGTATATCTTCTTTTCTCTCATATAATGAAGGTACTTTTAGAGAAGATACATTAAGGCGGTAATATAGATCTTCTAGGAATTTGCCGTTATTAACTTCATCTTGAATATTTTTAGAAGTACCGGTGATAATTTTTATATCAACTTTAATATTTTTTCCACAAGGCTTTGTAATAGTTTGATCTTTAAGGAATTTTAATAATTTTACTTGGATAGGAATAGGAACATTACTAACCTCATCTATATATAAAGTACCGTTATTGGCAAATTCTAAGATAGTAGGGCGTTTGGTATGATTTTCCTGCTTTTCTGATTCGCCGAATAATTCTTGGTTAATTTTTTCTGTAGTCATACAGGTAGGGCTGAAAATAATGAACGGATTATTAACCCTTTTAGATTGTTTATGAATTAACCTTGCTGCAAGTTCTTTACCGCTACCGACTTTACCATGAATCATTATACGACTGCTAGAGCTAGCTGCCTTTTCTATTTCCATTTTATATTTTAAAGTTACCGAACATCCACCTACTAATTCAGTTTTATCTATAACTTTTGATTTTAAATCTATATTTTCACGTTTTAACTTTGTTACTTCGCAAGCTCTTTTAAGTAAAATAACTAATTTATCATTATTAAAAGGTTTTTCTATATAATCGTAAGCACCCATTTTTATAGCATTTACTGCTGTTTCTATAGTACCGTGACCGCTAATAATTATTACCGGCATTAAAGGATAGCGTTTTTTAATTATCTCTAAAATCCCAAGCCCATCAATTTCACTTCCTTGAAGCCAAATATCAAGTATAACTGCAGAGACCGGTTTTTCGGAAAGTATTTTAAGAGCTTGCGTACTATTAGCGGCAACCTTAGGATTAAAGCCTTCATCTTTCAAATTTGCAGCAATGAGATTTCGTATACTCTCTTCATCGTCTACTATTAAAACTTCGAGTTGTGACATTACAATTTACCTTAAAAATATTAATCAAAGCCTAAATATATACGTTAATGCTGAATGTAAAAGAAAGCAACATTTTTTTATAACATTTTTGTCACAATAGCTATTTATAATGTAAAAGTTAGCTAAGATTACATAATATTAAAATTATTTAAGGAATTTTAATTAATTTTATTTGCAGTTTGTAGTGTTATAAATGATTATATATAATGAGGGTGTGTTAATACCGAATTGTCATTGCGAGAAAAATTACATAAGTAATTTGACGAAGCAATCTCAGGCAAAAATCCTGAGATTGCCACGCGAACTAATGTTCGCTCGCAATGACGATTTTAAACTGATTAAAAATTATGCTTAACATCTTTTTAATTATTATTTCATTATTTATTTGCTTAATAACCTACCTATTTATCAAAAAAACAGATATTTTTACAAATCTATTAATTCTAAACAGTTTTACGACTATTGTAAGTTTATTTATTTGTTGTTTAGGCTTATACTCAGGCAATAGTTCATATTTGGATATAGCAATTATTTATTTTCTTCTAAGTTTTATAGCAACAAACGGTTATTTAAAATATTTTATACATGAATCAAATAGAAACAAAACAGATTGATATTATCATTTTAGGATGTGGCTTGAGCGGTATGCTAACTGCACTTTCTTTTGCACAAAAGGGTATAAAAACTATTATATTCGAGAGTAAATCGGTAAAAAGCCCGGAGTTTTTTAAAGACATAAGAACAACTGCCTTAACGCCGCATTCTAAAAATTTCTTATCCTCTATTGATATATGGGAAGAGCTTGAGAAGTTTGTGGCAAAAATGCAAGATGTATATGTAGTAGATAATAAGGCTTCAGAAATATTAGACTTACAAAATGACGATGACGCTGTGCTTGGATATGTGGCTAAGAATAGTGATTTTAAAAAAATACTATTGTCAAAAATAACTAATAATCCGTTGATAACATTAATTGATAATAATCAATATCAAGAGGTTATAAGCCATAATGACTACTCGATCATAAAATTTGATGATAAACAATTTAAGTGTAGTTTATTAATTATATGTGATGGAGTAAATTCAAAAGTGAGGCCTCATTACTTTGCTAATGAAATTGAAAAACCTTATCAGACTGCTCTTACATTTAATATTAAGCATGAAAAGCCGCATGAAAATTGTGCTATGGAGCACTTCCTGCCGCTTGGTCCTTTTGCTTTATTGCCTTTAAAAGATCAATACAGCTCTTCTGTAATATGGTCAACTTCTTCTGATCAGGCTGCTTTAATTGTTAATTTGCCTATAGAAGAAGTAAGATTTTTAACTCAAAGAAATGCCGGTAATTCTTTAGGTAAAATTACTATTGATAGTGAGATTAGTAGCTTCCCGTTAAAAGCTCGTATAGCCAATAGATATTTTCATAATAACATGGTGCTTATTGCCGATACTGCTCATACAGTACATCCACTAGCGGGGCAGGGGCTTAATCAGGGTATAAAGGATATAGAAACTTTGAGTATGATCGTTAGTAATAATGGTACATTACAAGAATATCAAAAGCTAAGGCAAGAGGATAATTTTATTATGTATAAGCTGACTGATGAGTTAAATAATATTTTTTCAAATTATTCCAAAAATTTAAGATGTTTAAGACAAATAGGGTTTAAGGCGATAAATAATTTTAAGCCTATTAAAAACTTGATTACTAGCTATGCGATGGGGAAGAGGTGAGTGTGTATATATATCATTCTTAGCTAGCTCCGATGTCATTCCTGCGAAAGCAGGAATCCATTACTTTAAAACTTTTTAAAAGCTCGATGTGTCTCGCTTTATGCTGGATTCCTGCTTCCGCAGGAATGACATAGGTATCCACGCAACAATGCCTACGCGGGAATGACATAAAAGAGCGAGAATGACATAGAATGTGAAATAACATAGAACATAATTTTATGAGATATGTATGAGTAAAGAAAAGCTAAACACTTCATCTATTAATACTCCTGAAGAAGGAATAAAAAATGCAGCAGAAGATAATAAGATTAAATCTTCAATAAATACCCCTGAAAGAGTAGAGTCTTTAGAAGCGGCACAAACAAATGCTTCTGAGCTTCCACAGGAACGGCAATCGCAAAATAAGCCGGCAGAAAAAGAACGCTGAAAGAGGATACGGCACTTTATGGTGCTAGAGTCGCTCGTGCCGGAATCGCTGCAAGTGGAGTAGCAATCGAAGTGGTAAAGGAGAGCAGTAAAGTGATTACCAATCCTACTCATATAGTAGAAGGAGTAATTAACGTTGGAGAAAAAGTAGCAAAAGCTTATGATCCGGTTGATAAACTTCAGCAAGGTGCAAAAATTAAAGAAAAAGGTCCCCCAAGCCCTGGCATTGTCGATAAGGTGCTTGATAAAATAAAAACTTTACCGGTGTAATAGTTGAGATTTAATCTTACATT
>NZ_MXAX01000180.1:0-2473 GCF_019249195.1 Rickettsia sp. TH2014
ATAATTTTTATAATGTCTGTAAGATTAAATCTTGACTTCTACATTGCCTTTCAAGTAGTACTTAACATGGAATATAAGGAAATTGATTGCTTCAGTTATAATTATCCTGTAATCGTTTCTGCTAAAACTTTCTTGTCCCAATTAGTTTAAATGATATTTCAAAACTTTACACTTTATAAATGAAGTAACTCGTCTATAATAACTAATTAGTAATTAAGTTATTTAAAGCCCGATGAATAGGTCTAGGTTCATTTTTTTATCTGCTATTTCAGGTAATGTACTCGAATATTATGATTTTACGGTATATTCAGTTTTTTCGTTGATTATTGGACAAGTTTTTTTTCCAGGTGAATCAGAATTCATTAAAACTCTTCTAAGCCTTGGAGTATTTGCGGTCGGCTTTCTGACAAGACCGATAGGAGGTATATTATTCGGTTATATAGGTGATAGATACGGTAGACGTATCGCATTAATAATCTCGATGCTAGGTATGACTATTCCGACCTTTATTATGGGTCTTATACCCTCATATGCAAGTATTGGAATTTATGCCCCTATAACTTTAGTTATAATGCGGCTTATTCAAGGTTTATGTATTAGCGGTGAAGGGACGGGAGCGGCTATTTTTATCCTTGAACATCGTCAAAACTTAAGAGCCGGTTTTACGGCAGGGTTAGTACATGGTTCAAATATCGCAGGTACTTTAATTGCAACATTTATCGGTATTATAATTGAGTGTTATTTTTCGCATATAGATTTTGCTTGGCGTTTTGCTTTCCTACTTGGCGGATTTATGGGTCTTGCCGGATTTTACTTGCGATTACGTGTATCGGAAACACCGATTTTTAAAATGCTTGAGAAAAAGAAACAAGTTCTTAAAGCACCTTTTTCCAATGTAATTAGAACTGCTTGGAGATCGATGTTTTTAACTATGTGTATAGGTGCTATTGCTAGCAGTGTTATGTATTTAGTAAAAACTTATATAAATGTTTTCTATTATAATGTAATGCATCTTAGCAATACTATTGCTTTATCATATTTAGCGTATAGTTCATTTATTGCAATGATAGCGATGCCGCTTGCCGGCGGTACTGCCGATATTATCGGAAAATTTAAAATGGCAATGCTTGTTGGTGTTGCTATCTTGATATTGATTTTACCGACCATGTTACTTATGTCAGCAGAAGAGATGTGGCAACAAATCATAGCTCTTACAATACTTGGTATGCTCGCAGGAAGTATAGCAGGTACGGCTTATATATTCGTTATATCCTTGTTTACGGCAGAACAAAGATTCACTGGTGTTGCTTTCAGCTACAATTTTGCAATAGCGATATTCGGCGGAACTTCACCTATTATTTCCCGTTGGCTTGTAGAGCATACAGGTTTATTTTATGCTCCGGCTTTTTATATCATGATCATTACTGCTGTATTTTTAGTGATTATGTATATGATGAGGAAAGTAATTAAATCGTTGCTTAATAATTATGAAAATAGAAAATAAAGAAATAACAAGTAATTGGTTTACTAATTTACGTGATTTATTGTGCAAAGAATTTGAAAAAATCGAAGAAGAATATGCACAGACAAAAGGTTTAAAACCAGCTAAGTTTGTACGTACAAGCTGGCAACGTAACGGCGGTGGCGGCGGTATTATGTCTCTCATGAAAGGAGAAGTATTTGAAAAAGTCGGGGTTAATATATCTACCGTATTCGGTGAATTTTCTCCCGAATTCCGTAGTGAAATTCCAGGAGCAGAGCTAGACGGGAAATTCTTTGCAACAGGCATTTCATTAGTCGCACATCTTAAATCGCCGCTAATTCCTGCCATGCATTTCAATACTCGTTATATAGAGACTTCTAAAAGTTGGTTTGGAGGCGGTGGCGATTTAACACCTTTTTATCCGGAAGAAAACGAAACTACAAAGTTTCATACAGCTTTTAAAGAAGCGTGCGATAAGTATGATTCTAGCTATTATCCTAAATTCAAAAAGCAATGTGACGAATATTTTTATCTAAAGCATCGAAAAGAGCCGAGAGGAGTAGGCGGAATATTCTATGATTACTTAAATAGTGATAATTTTGAACAGGATTTTGCTTTTACGCAGGATGTAGGTAGAGCTTTATTGTCGGTATATCCTGAAATCGTTGGAAGTAAGTTATTTTTACCTTGGACAACTGAGCAGAAAGAATACCAACTTATAAGGCGGGGTAGATATGTAGAATTTAATTTGCTATATGACCGCGGTACTAAATTCGGCTTAATGACCGATGGAAATGTTGAGGCAATATTAATGTCATTACCACCTGAAGTAAAGTTTAATTGACTTTTTGGAAGTTAATATAGAACCATAACCGAAATAGTAAAACGCCACGAAACCTCTGTCAAAAGTGAGAGTATTTTTTACAAAACTGATGCAATCCTTGGCTTCTACAGATCAATTTCATCTCTGTCATCCCGTGGCTTGACCAC
>NZ_MXAX01000180.1:2484-2923 GCF_019249195.1 Rickettsia sp. TH2014
AAAATACTAAAATTATTAGTATTTGTTTATTATTTTTATGGACCTAGTTAGCAAGCGAACTAGGTGACACAGTGGGTTTTACCAGTCCACGCAATAACGCCTCACGGTCTATAACAAATAACAAATTTTTTTACTTTGTAAGTTTAGGTGGTAAATAATTTTCTGTTGAGATTACTTTTTTACCAGTTTTATTTTCCAAGGTCGTTTTAGCATTTTTAGCTATGCCTCCTCCTATTTTACTTGCAATTTTATTTTCTTTCATGCCTGTTGCATTATTAGTTTCTGCTACCTGACGAGTAGATAATTCAGCAAGAGCAGTAAAAATTAATTCTGCTTCGTTCATGTGATCACGTAAATTTTGATTTTTTAAGCCCTTTATATTTTTGTGTTCTTTAATGCTTGGGTAATCCTCCCATTTTTAATCGCAATAGAGAGTAGA
>NZ_MXAX01000180.1:2936-3046 GCF_019249195.1 Rickettsia sp. TH2014
AGAGCTAATTTTTGTATTGGTGTTATACCGCCAATAGCCATATTAAGTCTTTCGTTATTATAAGACCAAAGCCATTGAGTTGCAAGATCCTGTGCTTCTTGTATATTAAC
>NZ_MXAX01000181.1:0-12757 GCF_019249195.1 Rickettsia sp. TH2014
ATAATTTTTATAATGTCTGTAAGATTAAATCTTGACTTCTACATCATACTCAAATGCACATTTAAACCGATTCAACACACATAGCCATACCCATACCGCCACCGATACATAAAGTGACCAAGCCTTTTTTAGCTTTAGCTCTTCGCAAGCTGTGTATTAAAGTAATAAGAATACGTCCGCCGCTTGCCCCGATCGGATGCCCGATTGCTATTGCACCGCCATTTATGTTAACCTTATCCATATCCCATTTCATTTCACGGTTTACATAAATACTTTGAGCAGCAAACGCCTCATTAACCTCGATAACTTCCAAATCCTTAACGCTCCAACCTGCTTTACTTAAAGCCTTTTGGGAGGCAGGAACGGGGGCGGTACCCATAATACTTGGATCAACACCGGCTGAAGCATAAGAAACAATCCGAGCTAGCGGCATCAAATTATACTTTTTCAAAGCTTCTTCGGAAACTACCATAAGACATGCCGCACCGTCATTAATTGAGGAAGCATTACCGGCAGTAACTACACCGTTTTTATCAAAAGCAGGACGTAATTTACTTAAGATTTCAAGGCTGGTGTCAGGTCTTACCGTTTCATCATGTTCAAACAAACTAGTAGTTTTTTTAATCGTTACTTCAATAGGTAAGATTTCATCTTTAAAAATTCCTGCTAGCTGTGCTTTAGCCGCTTTTTTATGAGAGCTTAAGGCAAATTCGTCCTGCTCTTGTCTGCTAATATTAAACTGTTTCGAGATATTTTCGGCAGTAATTCCCATAAATACTCCTGAAAATACATCAGTTAGTCCGTCATGCTGCATTAGATCAACCATTTTAATATCGCCGAATTTAGCTCCTGCTCTGATATAGCTACCGTGCATACCGAGCGACATATTCTCCTGCCCACCTGCTATAACTATTTCATTATCACCGGTCATAATCGAATTTGCTGCAAGTGCTACGCTTTTAAGACCTGAGCCACATACTTTATTAATCGTATAGCCAGGTACCTCTTTCGGTATCCCCGCATGAATCAGAGTTTGCCTTGCCGGATTCTGCCCGCTACCGCCTGTTATTACATGTCCAACTATTACCTCATTTACCAAAGCAGGATCGATTTTGCTATTTTGCAGTATATCCTTTATTAAATGAGCGGCAAGCATAGGTGCAGCTGTTGTACTAAGGCTGCCCATAAACGAACCGAACGCCGTCCTTTTCGCATGAGTTATATAAACCGGTTTTGTCATAATGTATACTCCTTAAATAATTTATTTACTTATATTGAAAGTAGTAATATAATAAATTTATCAATATAATTTAAAAATGTAAACTTTTAATTATGTATATAGATACTTTAAATATTTCACCTAAAGGTCAAATTATATTACCAAAAAAAATTCGTAACATTTTAAAAACAAATGTGATTTCTTTGGAAATTAATGACCATAATCAAATATTACTTTCACCCTTACGAGATCTCAGTGGTTCTCTTGCCGATTATAAGAAAAACACAACTCTTTCTTTTCGAGAGATTAGAGAACAAGCTTGGCAGGAAAATACTATAAAATCTAGAGTCCTAAAATGAAACATATTTGTGATACTAATTTTATTGTACGGTATTTATTAGCCGATAACCATGATATGCTAGTAAAGACTAAAGAAATATTTGATAAAGCAAAAACAGGCGAAATAACTGTTATAATAGAGCAAGCTGTTTTTACAGAAGTAATATTTGTACTTACCTCTTTTTACAAAGCTCCTAAAAATACAATTTGTGATATATTAACTGAATTACTAAGCTATAAGGGTATAAATTGTTATAATAAAGACACTATTCTTCTTGCCTTAAAATATTATCAAGAACTAAATATACATATAGTAGATTGCTTACTACTGGCTAATGCTAAAAAACATGATACTTCCGTATTAACTTTTGATAAAAAACTTATTTCTTATGTCACCAATAAAGATTTGTATTAATACTCCTTAAGCAACTCACCTAATTTATCATTTATCAAATAGCTAATATGTCCGCCTTTTACTTCTATAAGCTTAGAATTTTTTAATAATTTTTGCAAAGGTAAAATGGAAGATTTAGGCACTATTTGATCACCTTCAGCTGCTACTATATATACAGGACAATCAATTAAACTCGGATCAATAATAAAATTATCGATTTTCCATTTAAGATTTATAAACGTATTTTCATCTAATATATTTTGCATAATTTGATTATAAACCCCTTTAGATATATTATTACCCGACATAAGCCAATTTTCTATTCTAAATGCTAATTCCTGCTCCTTATCGCAAGTTATAGAGAAAAATTTTTTTAATTTAGCATTAAAATAGTCAGGAAATAACAGAAAAAATAAAATTTGAATATGAATTTTAGGAATCATTGCTAGGTTTTCTATATAACTATCTAATTTTAAATATTTGTGTAGCATCCTTATGTAAAAAAAATGAGAAAAATCCCACGGACAGGTAAGTAAAGTTAAGGTTTTAACTTTCTTAGGCACTATTATTTTTGTAGCTGTCACAAGGTTACCACCTATACAATGACCTATTAAATTAATGTCCTTAATTTTCAAACTATCTATTACTTCAATTATTTTATGCACATAGTCATCTAGTAAATATTTAGGTTCCTCAATTTCTAGCCAATCTATTAAATAAACTTCACCATGGCTTCTCAAATTTTCAATAAAATTTTTGTCACGAGCTAAAAAAAATATTTCCGGTGAGTTGAAGATGGAAGGGGTGATTAGGAAGGTATTGTCATCCTGCGGCTTGTCCACGGAATCCAACATAAAGCGAGATAAATCGAGCTTTTTGTATTTTTTATTACTGGATCCCGTGGACAAGCCGCAGGATGACACTGAGTAATACAATACCCTATAATGCTCTGTTTGCCTTACTATTTTGCCTGATTCTAAATATTTATTACCTAAATTATGCGTCCTTATATAATTATTATAGAGATCAAAATATTCTTGATATTTATCGTTACTTTGCATTGTAAATATATTATTTTATGGTAATAATCCTTGACAAAAGACTAAATACATTATATAAGTTTCAGCACCTTCAGAGTGTAACAAACAGTATATCATCTCTAAAATTTTAGAGGAAATATCTTTTCATAAAATCTTGAAGTGCTTAAGTTTTTTTTTTATCCTTAGGGATTTATAATGCTAAGTACCTCATCACGATCGTTTAAAAGCAAATTCAGAGCAGCATTTTGGCCTGTGCATAATTACGAACTCGGAAAGTTTATTCCGATGAGTGCCTTAATGTTTTGTATCTTATTTAATCAGAATATTTTACGAATCTTAAAAGATAGTATTCTAATCTCTGAAATCAGTGCAGAGATAGCAGGTTTTGCTAAAGTTTATTGTGTTACACCTGCTGCAGCTTTATTCGTGATTATTTACGCTAAAATGATTAATCACCTTACTTTTGAGAAGATCTTTTATTATTTAAGTGCATTTTTCATCAGCTTTTTTGTTTTATTTGCTTTTGTAATCTATCCTAATATCTATGTTTTTCACGTACATCCCGATAATTTAGCTGACTGGATGGAACGCTATCCTCATTTTAAGTGGTATATCTCATTAGTAGGTAATTGGGGTTATATAGTATATTATAGCCTTGCCGAGCTTTGGCCTAATATTTTTTACGTATTATTATTTTGGCAGTTTGCTAATGAACTTACTACTACCGAAGAAGCAAAAAGATTTTATACTCTTTTTTCGCTATTTGGCAACTCTTCTTTAATATTAGTCGGCTTTTTGATGATGAATCTATCATCGGAAGATACTATTATTAAGAAGTTTATGAGTATTTCTGATAGTAAAATCACTTTAGTTCAAGTATCCACGACAATTGTAGCAATTGTTGCTATTGTTTGTTGTGTGTTAGTTAGGTTTATTAGCAAGAACGTTTTTACTAACCCGTTATTTTATGCTAAAGCAAAAAGCGGTAGATCAACTTCAGAACGTATGGGACTGATTAAAAGCTTTAAATATATTGCGAAATCAAAATATTTATGGCTACTTTTAATTTGTTCGGCAGCTTTCGGATTTGCTATTAACTTAGTCGAGGCTGTATGGAAAGCAAAAATTAAGGAATTATATCCGACTGTAAATACCTATGCTGAATTTAACAGTCTGTATATACTGTGGACGGGCGTTGCAATAATGGTTATGACCATCATCGGTAATAACGTTATGCGTATGCACAAC
Organism: Rickettsia sp. TH2014; assembly: GCF_019249195.1. Classification (NCBI taxonomy): domain Bacteria; kingdom Pseudomonadati; phylum Pseudomonadota; class Alphaproteobacteria; order Rickettsiales; family Rickettsiaceae; genus Rickettsia; species Rickettsia sp. TH2014. The sequence continues at coordinate 4,241 of NZ_MXAX01000181.1, forward strand.
TGGTTTGTAGCAGCAGTTATTCCACCGGTTATAATAATGGTGACCGGCATTTTGTTCTTTGTACTTATCGTATTTGATCAACAAATTTTATCATTATTTGATGGAGCAATTTTAATGTCACCGCTTGCTCTTGCCGTTTCGATCGGCGGTATCCAAAATATTTTATCTAAAGGTACTAAATATTCTATATGGGATACTTCTAGAGAAATGTTATATATACCGCTTGATGATGAACTTAAAACCAAAGGCAAAGCAGCGGTTGACGTAATAAGTGCGAAAGTCGGCAAATCCTCTAGCGGTCTTGTACAATCTATTATCTTTACCTTAGTTCCGACTGCTACTTTTACCTCAATCTCACCGATTCTAATGGTGGTATTTACTTTCGTATGCCTTGCTTGGATTTATGCAGTCAGAAAAATATATTTTGAATATCAAAAAATAGCATAATGATATTGTTGTGTGGTTCTCGATGTCATTCCTGCGTAGGCGTAGCGGGTATTAAATTGTCATTGCGAGCAGCCATAGGCTGCGTGGCAATCTCATGAACCTCATACTACTTACCTTATGAGATTGCCACGTCGATGCTACGCATCTCTTCGCAGTGACGTCCCTAATATCTGTACAACAATACCCTTTCCAGCTAGAAATCTTACAGCATAAAACTATCGATTTTACTATGAATCAATCTCTCCTAAAGCTTTAGTATCTATATTATCTAAGAAAACCTCAAAATCCTTTAAAATATTTTCAACATCTTTTAAGATAGGATCAAATTCGTCTTTACTTTGAAAAGAAGGTGGTTTACATGAGGTTAGAACAACTTTTTCACTCTTTATAAAATTATGAGACTGTTTATTAAGTTTAATAGTAACAACTTCCCCGGCTAAAGAGTTTGGATATTCACTCTCATTAATTGGCTTTGGATGCGTAATTTTGAGGTTTTTTGGAGTGTTAGTTTCCTTATTCTTACTACGGAATGAAAAAAATCTAGATAATGGGTGTCTATATCAAAAAGATCCCTATTTATCGTTTTAATCTCATTAATTCCGGATTCTTCTATAGCTTCTTTAATCGCCACATTTAATATATTACTATATCCATCACAATGACCGCCTGGTTGAAGCCATTTATCAAGCTTTCTATGGTACATCAATAAAATTTCGTTTTATCATTATTAAGTAAAAAAGCTGAAGCAGTGAGATGCCCTATTTGTAAATCTCGGCTAAAAGGGTTGTCATATTCATTTAAAAATTCAAGCATTTTTGTTTTTGTAACAATTTCTTCAGGATATGTGCTACTGTAATTTTGTAGTTTAATATGTAATTCATTCATAACGATAATTTTTTATGTATAGAGCTTCGATATTTAACTCAAATTTCTCTGCTAAGTCAAATAAAAATAATGTTATAAAATTATATTTTACCATGTTTCGTGGTAATTATCATTGACAATCAATTAATACTTAGTTATATATTATGCTTCTAAAATTTAATATTAATTAATAGATTTATATTCATGCTTAAAGAAATAATCAATGAAATAGTAAACGATAATACAAACCCTTGGTACGGTAAGCTTGCAGTAGTAGGAGCGTGTGCTGTTGGAATTTATGTAGTAATAATTGATCCACCTTTAAAAATTGCTATGGCATGTGCTGCCGGCATAATGGGAACATTAGCTGCAATTAAGGTAGGAGCAGCCTGTTATAATTATTATATGGAAACAAATACCCAAGAAGAAGGATTAATTGGAGAAGTAGAATATAATACTGAAATATAATAACAAAATATTTTTAACGAATTTAGAGGACAAACCGACTCTAAATTCGTATTCATTTACTATTCAAGCCGTTTTTTAGTCTAATTTTGACTTGTTTTAAAGAACGAGGAGTTGCGTCCGTAACTTCAATTTCAATATTTTCTGAAATATCTATTCTAGTACCGATAGCCGGAACACTACCGACTCTAGTCAATACGAGTCCTCCTATCGTATCAAACTCATCATCATCATTTTTTAGCTTTTCTCCTATTATTTCTTCAAGCACTTCTACTTCAACACGTGCATTTGAAATAATTGTTGAGTTATTAATAACCTTGAAATTATCACTATCTGATTGCCCATCATGTTCATCATCAATTCGCCCCACTATTTCTTCTATAAGATCTTCAATAGTAACTAAACCGTCAGTACCGCCGTACTCATCAACAACTATTGCAATATGCGTTCTCTCACGACGCATTTTTGCTAGCAAATCTAATAATTTCATAGAAGGAGCTGCAATTATATGCTTACGTATAAGCTTTTTTAAACGACCATTTTGCTTTGTCGCCAATGCTTTAAACAAATCCTTGATATGAATGAACCCTACTACATTGTCTAAAGTACCGTCATATATAAGAGTTCGTGTATGCGGAACTTCTAACTTAACAGACTCACTTAATTCTTCTAGATTCGTAGTTAATTTTATTGCCGCAATATCGGAACGCGGTACCATTATATCTTCAATAGTTTTATCTTTTAGCTCCAATAAATTAGCTAAAATATTACGCTCGTCTAAAGTCATTTTTTGGCTATTAATTTTAAGGCGTTTCATGACACCAAAAAAATTATCAGGCGTTTTTGTTTTTCTAAAAAAATTTTTTATCGGAGAGAATAATTTTCGTACAGTAAAAATTAACTTATTATTTTGATTTTTTTTACTAGAATCTTCTTTTTTTGAAGATTTTAACATAAATTTTTTTATTTAGTTAATAAGGGGAAGAAATACCGAAATATGATAATATTTCAATTTCTAGATTTTCCATAATATTTGCTTCTGTGTCATTTTGATGATCAAACCCAATTAAGTGTAAAATACTATGTATTAAAAGATGAATAAAATGATTCTCAAAATTTTTTTGCTGCTCACACGATTCATTATATATTACCTCATAACAAAATGCTATATCACCTAAATGTATATAATCAGAGTCGCCTAAAAATTCAAGTTTAGAATATAAATCCTGCCAATTTAATTCGTTGCTTGGAAAAGAAAGAACGTTAGTAGCTTTTTCTATATTACGAAATTGTTTGTTTAAGGTCAATATTTCTGCAGTATTTGTTAGTAATATTGATAATTCAAATTGTTTTATTTTACTAAAATTATCAAACCGCAATAAAACACTTTGAGTTATTTTTTTGATTAAACTCTTATTTATCTGCTTATGCTCACGCCATTTGTCGTAATTTTTTATGATTTCTGCGTTTATCATTGTACTAAGTATTGAAAGAATCGTTATAGACTTAACTGTAACTTAAGAGCATATTCTAAAAGCTGCATATCTTCACTAGAGATAACGTTAATTTTAGATTTTAATCTTAATTTACTTACTGTCATTATTTGATCAGTCATGGCTTTACCTTTTTTACTACCTATCATTATATAAGCTTCACAAGGATAGCATTTATCAATATTACTAGTTAAAGGTATTACTTGCACACGATTTAATGAAACATTTGAGTAGTTGTTGCTAACGATTATTACCGGTCTTACTTTAGTTACTTCACTGCCTAACGAGGGATTAAAATCTACCCACCATACCTCACCTCTTTTCATAAAAATCGCTTTCTATTAATCCTTCTACCCATTCATTGGCTTGTTTTTCAGCTTTTGTATCTTTAGCCATAGCTTTGTAAGCAGATCCCAATTCCTCAGTAATTACATAAGGTTTTACAAGTTGTTCAATAAATTTACTAATTTTACGTTCACCTATTACAGAATAAAGCCTATAATAAACCACTTCATCTATAGTAATTGTCAATTTTTTCTGCATAAAATACTCATATACACGTGTGTTATACGTATGATATCATATATATAAAAATTAATCAATATTAGGATTATTTACTTTAGAGGCATTACCTAGAAAAGGTTAATATTGTCATGAGTTAAGCACTAAAAGGAAGTAGCAATCTCAGGATGCTTGTACTACAGTACATTTCAGAAAGGTTCAGACAAGAGGAATTTAAATGCGAGCCTGCACAGCGTATAAAAATACGTGAACACAGGCGAGTCATGCAAAATTCACTTGTATAAAGCTTTCTGAAATATGCTATACTTGCTTTATGAGATTGCCAACGTCAAGGCTTCGCCTTTCCTCGCAATGACGGTTCTAGTATCCATACAACAACACCAGTTAAGCCACTGTATGACGCTGTTGGTAATTCTCTTTTAATTTTTGAAAATCTTCATCGGCATGGTATGAAGAGCGGGTTAGCGGAGTTGCCGAAACCATCAAGAACCCTTTTGTTCTTGCTATTCGCTCTAAATATTTAAACTCTTCGAGAGTAACATATTTTGCGACCTCAGCATGATTTTTAGTAGGTTGCAGATACTGCCCGATAGTTAGAAAATCAACCTTTGCTTCTCTTAAATCATCCATAACCTGTATTACTTCACTTATTTCTTCTCCAAGTCCTACCATCATACCGGATTTTGTAAAAATTTCAGGAGATAATTTTTTGATATTGTGAAGTAAGCTTAAAGAATTATAATATCTAGCTCCAGGTCTAATCGTTTTGTATAAAGACGGTACTGTTTCAACATTATGGTTAAAGACATCAGGTTTTGCGTTTGCTATTATTTCAGCTGCTCCTTCTTTTCTTAAAAAGTCCGGGGTTAGAATCTCAATAGTAGTATTTGGCGATGATTTTCTAATTTCGCTAATACACTGAGCAAAGTGCGTAGCTCCGCCATCATCAAGATCATCACGATCGACGGAAGTAATTACTACATGCTTAAGATATAGCTTTTGTACCGCCTCAGCAAGCCTTTGCGGCTCATGCGGGTCAAGTAAATCCGGTCTACCCGTTTTGACGTTACAAAACCTACAGGCTCTAGTACAAACCGAACCTAAAATCATCACGGTTGCATGTTTTTTCGACCAACACTCACCGATATTAGGACAAGCAGCTTCCTCGCACACAGTATTTAATCTCAGATTCTTTATTAAATCTTTTGTATTATAGTACTCTGCGGAATTCGGAGCTTTTACTTTTATCCACTCAGGTCTTTTATTTAAATTAGTCATAAAACGGAAATAATTTAATTAGTTTTGTTACTTCAGTTAGTACTTTTTGCTCGGCTTTACCATTATCTTCATTATTTTTTAAGCCGTCTAAAATATCTGCTACCATATGACCGACTAATATAAAATCCTTTTCTTTAAAGCCTCTAGTAGTGCATGCGGGAGTACCAAGGCGAATACCTGAAGTGATGAAAGGCGAAGTTTCATCAAAGGGGATAGCATTCTTATTACATGTAATTCCTGCTCTATCCAAAGAATTGGCAGCAAGCTTTCCGGTAATCCCGTCTTTACGCAAATCCACTAAAACAATATGATTATCGGTACCGCCTGTTAATATGTCATATCCTCTTTCTTGCAGGCTACTTGCTAAAGCTTTAGCATTACTTATTACCTGCTTAATATAGCTTTTATATTCAGGCTGCAAGCTTTCTAAAAAAGCTACTGCTTTTGCAGCAATCGCATGCATAAGCGGTCCACCTTGTAACCCGGGAAATAACGCAGAGTTTATTTTTTTTCCAATCTCTTCGTCGTGAGATAAGATTAAACCACCCCTTGGTCCTCTAAGTGTTTTGTGAGTGGTAGAGGTAACTGCGTGAGCATAAGGAATAGGGCTTTGATGCTCGCCTGTTGCAACAAGTCCTGCAATATGAGCAATATCTGCCATAAAGTAAGCTCCTACTTTATCCGCTATTTCTCTAAATCTTGCAAAATCAATATTACGAGGATAAGCAGAAAAACCGGCTATAAGTAATTGTGGTTTATGCAAATCCGCTAAGCGTTCAATCTCATCATAATCGATTAAATAAGTCCCTTTATTTACGCTATAAGAAACGGCGTTAAACCATTTACCGGACATATTAGGGGCTGCACCGTGCGTTAGATGCCCGCCGCTATCTAAGGACATACCAAGAATTGTATCACCAGGCTGTAATAAAGCAAGATACACGGCTTGATTTGCTTGTGAACCGGAATGAGGCTGCACATTTGCATATTTACAGTTAAAGAGTTTTTTTACTCGCTCTATAGCTAAATTCTCAGCTTTATCGGCTTCCTCACAACCATTATAGAAACGCTTGCCTGAATATCCTTCTGCATATTTATTAGTCAGAATCGACCCTTGAGCTTCAAGCACCGCAGGACTTACAAAATTCTCCGATGCAATAAGCTCGATTACACTACTTTGACGCAGCTTTTCATGCTTTATTATTTCATCAATTTCTTTATCCGTTTCGTGTAAATTATTATTAAAAATATTCATTCATCCTCGTGTATTTTTGGTTTTGTGTATATATAATCGTCATTGCGAGAAAAAATTGAAAATTTTGGCGAAGCGATCTCGTACCAAAATCCTGAGATTGCCACGCAGCCTATGGCTGCTCGCAATGACGGTTATTTACAAAATTAATCGCAATCTCAAGTCCTCGTCCGTCTATTGAATGAGCAAGAGAAGTTAATTTATGCCCGCTATGCTCTATATGCAGCTTAGATAAATAGTTTGAAGCATTATACATCTCACTAACACCAACTACCTCATCTAATTCTCCATGAATCAAGCATATAGGGGTAAACTTATTATTAACTTCCATAGGCGGAATTAATGCCCCTGAAAAACCTATAGTACAGAAAAACGGTTCTTTTTGAACTAGTGTTAAATATAACCCTATCATCGTACCTTGAGAAAAACCGATAATAATCGTATCTTTATTGGTAAGATTTAACTCTTCCTGCTTTTGCTTTATTATGTCTTCAAGCTTAGAAATATTATTCGCAATTAGCTTTGCTATTATATGTGGACTGCGATCTTGCAAACTAAACCATTGTCTACCGTAAGGCATCATATCGTAAGCCTCAATGCCGTGCGGTGAAATAAAATGACAATCGGGCAAATCATTTTTGATATAAGGGACTAATCCTATTAAATCATGTCCGTCTGAGCCGACACCGTGCAGTAACACTACTAGCTTCTTCGGCGGCTGCCGGTTGCTTTCTACTTCGGGATATTCTAAATATTTGCTCATGGTTTTTATATAAATTTGCTATTTTTTATATGTCATTGCGAACGAGCGGAGCGACTGCGGCAATCTCAGGAATTTAGTACTGCTTCATGAGATTGTCGCGTTAAGGCTTCACCTTTCCTCGCAATGACGTTACTCTTTCAGCATCTTCTCAAGCTCCCCGCTTTGATACAACTCTGTTGCAATATCACAACCACCGACTAATTCCCCTTTAATGTATAATTGTGGGAATGTTGGCCAATCGCTAAATTTTTTTAAATCTTCACGAAATTCCGGATTAACAAATACATTAATATCACGAAACTCTACACCTAATTTATGCAAAATAGCTACTACTTTAGCAGAAAAACCGCACATTGGAGCTTCCTTAGTACCTTTCATGAACAGCACTACTTTATTATTTTTTATTTCATTTTCTATAAATTCAAAATTTTTATTTTCCGTCATTCAAAACCTGATATAAATATTATTCTCTGAAATATACTCTTCATAATACATCATGCAAGCACAAATAGTTAATAAAATTTTTGAGATTTTTAGCAAGAATAATCCAAATCCGAAAACCGAATTAATATATAAGAATGATTTCACCTTATTAGTAGCGGTAATATTATCTGCTCAAGCCACCGATATATCGGTAAATTTAGCGACTGAATCTTTATTTGAAACTCATGATACACCGGAAAAAATTTTAGAACTCGGCGAAGACGAGCTTAAAAAATATATAAAATCTATCGGACTATTTAACAGCAAAGCAAAAAATATTATCGCATTATGTAAAATATTGATAAGTAATTATCAAGCTTCAGTGCCGAATGATTTTAAGGAATTAATTAATCTGCCCGGTGTCGGCAGAAAAACTGCCAATGTTGTACTAAACTGCTTATTTGGTGTGCCGACAATGGCAGTTGATACGCATGTTTTGAGGGTAGCTAAACGGATCGGGCTTGCTAAAGGCAGTACTCCTGAAATAGTAGAAAAAGAGCTACTGCAAATTATTAATGAGAAATGGTTAACTCATGCCCATCACTGGCTAATTCTACACGGCAGGTATATTTGCAAAGCTAGAAAACCCGATTGTGACGTCTGCCCTATTAAAGAGTATTGTGAGTATTATATTAATACATTTTCAAGTTGACAATTTCTTGCTTACTTTCTAATATCTAGGCTCAATTTTATAAAGGTAAATTTATGCGTTCAGCACTTATAACTTCTATATGAGTAGCTATAGCTTTCTTGACAAGTGCTTGTAATACAATGCAAGGTGCGGGTCAAGATATGCAAGCAGCAGGTAAAAAACTTGAAAATTCAGCAGAAAACAATAAACCTAAAAAAGGTTGCGGCTGTCATTAATATCCCCATGTCATTGCGAGGAAAATTACGTAAGTAATTGATGAAGCAATCCAGTTAAAAATTCTGATTTACAGAATTTTTTT